>NZ_JALQEB010000031.1:0-78210 GCF_023630905.1 Caballeronia sp. ATUFL_F1_KS4A
CTATCGCCGATTCCGAAGAACCAGCCGCACCCGCCATCAAGCGCCCACACTTATCGGCTGTTAGTTTTTAAAGAGCACATCGCAAGACAAGCCTTACTTCAACTTCCGTCTTGCGTCGCTGCATCAGCAGCAGAGAAACGAGATTATGAAGAGCCGATGACATCTCCGCAAGCCCCTTTCGCAAATTATTTTTCTGCGCCCGCCAAACGCCGCTGGACGTACAAATAGCCAGACATGCAAACGCGGGAAGTCCCGACCGACTCCCCCGCGCTCACCAACAGCCCGACGACTCAGCTTCCGAAAAACAGCGTGCAATAACTCGCGGGCCCGACGCAATCCGACGTAGACATCCACATCGAACCATGCTTCATCGACATCGGCTTGCGCATCGCGCCTGAACCCGACGCCGCGCCGCCGGCATGGGTGCCGCCGTACGCTTCATTCGCTTCGTTCGTGTTCCGCCGCGCGGCGACCTTCGCTTCCGCCGCCTGAATATCCGAGGGATAGTTGGCTTGCTCGCCCGTGGCCGGCGAATACCCCGCCTGTTCGAGCTGAACAAGCTCGGCCTTGACTTGTTCGCGCGTCAGAGGGGCGTTCTGGCTCTGCGCGAAAACGAACGTGGGTGCAGCGACCACGGCGACGGACACGACGATTTTGGCGATGGCGTTCATGATGTTCACTCCGACAGAAAAGGTTGACCGGATCGCACGCGATCCACGACCTCATCGAACGCACAGGGCCCTTGCGCGGCTTCGACTCACTTGACCTAGGTTTCAAGCGTAGAGGCTTCGATTGGTTAACCCGGGTACGCAGCGATCTATTCCCGCGTCGAGCAGACTCTATAAGAAGAAAAAGGAAGGAAGCGCGGAGGACGAACCGGATGAGGAGTCCGGCAAGGCGCCAGCCAGCACCCGTCCACCGCGATCGCAATTGTGATGCAAAGCGCCGTGAAGATCATCGGCGCTCGCGTTGAAGAAGCCTTGCCGCTCCCGCAACAATGGCGCTCACGCAGCCCGTGCTCAATGCGCGTCCGGCACGAGATGCACGCGTTTCTCCGTTGCGGCTTCGACGGCCGAGCGCGAATACAGCAACGGGAAATACTGCCCGTCGAGCCACATCTGCGCGAGATCCCGATAATGCGGGCTATCCGGATCGCCCGATTCGCCAGGCAGATTCACCGCACGCGAGTTGTCCCAGTTGCCGACATCGACGACCACACGAAACGACGGTCCGTTCGTCTCACGGAAGTCGCTCGCGCGATAGGTCGACTGATTCGGCGTGTAAGCGCTGCCGCCCTTTCCGATCGGCCCGACGTTCAGCTTCGCACGCATGTCCGCATCGACGACATCGGCCAGAGGATGCGCGTTGAGGTTCGTTTGCAGCTTGCCCCAACGCCACTGGGTTGCATCGGCGCCTTGCAGATGACGCATCTCCGCATAGGCATCGCGCAGACTCGAAAGCAGAACGGCATCGCGTTTGGCCAGCGCCTCATCGCCGAAGCGCGTCTCGGGATGTTCGAGCGAATCGAGCATCACCGAGGTATCGGGTGCGCCGAACGACGCCGCCGCGTCCTTCGGCAACACCGCTTCCTTGAACGTGCGTCCGAGATGACGCGAGAACCATACTTCTTCGAGCGCGGCTTGCGGCGAACTCGCGCTCATGTGCGCGTCCCAGTCCTTGAGCATCGCGAGCGCGGCGCGTGTGTCTTCATCATCGCTCGAAAGCGGCGCGAGTAATGCGACGAGCCTGCGCGCCGGAATCGAAACGTCATCGTTCTGCAAGCGCTCAGAGTCTTCGATCGACACCCTCGGCAGCGATTTCAACACTTCGTCGATACGCTGATGCCGCGACCCGTTGGTCCATTCGAAGCCGAGCTTGCGCTCCGCATACGGATAACCCGCGGGCAGATTCATTTCATTCGACGTGGTGAAATAAGCTTGCGCCGGGTTATAGACCGAAGGCATTGCATCGCGCGGCCAGAAGCCCGCCCATTCATAGCGGCCATCGCCGGGCACGGGCATGAGGCCGTCCCAGTTCGGGCGTTTCGGCGCGAGGCCGCTCGGCACCCAGCCGATGTTTCCATCCTTGTCCGCATAGAGCTGATTCACAGTCGGCGCGCCCCATGTCGCAAGCGATGCCTTGAACTGCGCGTAATTCTTCGCGCGCATATAGCGCATCGAATCGAAATACGGCGACATGCCGGGCGACAGCCACGCCGTGCGCACGGCGAAGGCGCGATGCTTGCCTTCTTCCGTATAGATCACAGGACCGTGTCGCGTGTAAAGCAGATCGGCGGTGACGGGAGCGCCATTACGCACGGCGATCTGTTCACGCACGACGCGCATCGGCTCCCACTTGCCCTTATAACGATACTGCCGCGAATTCGCCGGATTCAACTCGTATACATAGAGATCTTCCTGATCGATGTTGAAGATCGTGAGTCCATAAGCGATCGAGCCGTTATGCCCGATCGAAATGCCTGGCGCCGAAGGTTCGCCCGCGCCGATGATATCGAGCGTCGGCGTGCTGATCTGCTGAATGTAGCGAAGGCTCGGCGCGGCATAAGCACGATGCGGATCGTTCGCCATGATCGCGCGGCCCGTCGCCGACTTCGATGGCGCGATCACCCAGTTGTTGCTGCCTTCGGTCACTTCCTCGGGATTCTCGGCTGCGGCGATCATCGTCGTCGATGCATCCGTGCTCTTCATCGACTCCTTCGTCACGCGCACGCCTTGTGTTGCGAGCGTAAAGACTTTGAGGACATCATCGGGAAGGCAGGGATCGAGGCCCGCGGGCATCTGCGCTTTCCACTGCGGCTGCAGTCCGAAACGCACGGTGTCCGCTTCGAGCGAGCTCTTGCACGTCACGCGTGCACGCGCGACTTCGCTCGTGAGATTTCGCGTGAGACCGTGGCTGCGAATACGCACGATATCGTCGGCGCTCCATTTCGCCGGCCAATAGCCGATCTTGCGAAACTCATAAGGCATGCGGTCCGGATGCGCGGCAAGCCAGTCGATATACGCATTCACGCCGGCTGCGTAGCGTGTCGCGGCAGGCTTCGCATCGGGACCATAGCGCTGCCATTCGGTCGCCATGTCGCCGCGATAAAGAAAGAGCCGCGTGGCCTTGTCCTGTTCCACATAAGCGGGACCGAAGACCTCCGAAAGCTCGCCGAGGCCGCGTCTGCGCCACAGATCGATCTGAAACATGCGGTCACGCGCGGCGTTGAAGCCTTGCACGAAGAAGGCGTCGCTATCGTTGACGGCGAAGATGTGCGGCACGCCCCAACGGTCGATCAAGATGTCCGACGGTTGCGAAAGACCCGCAACGGCAATCGTTTCATCGCCCGGTGTATCGGCGAATGCGATTCGCGCGTCGAGCGGTGCGATTAGAGATGCGCCGATCGTCAGCGCAATCAGGCGTTGTCCCTTTCTTCGATTCATCTTGGCGTCTCCGTTCTTATCAGTGTCGATTCCAGTCACACGAATATCGCACTGTAATTCGAATGCAGGAGACACGCAAAGGTTGTCGGCGGTTATTTAATTCGGAAGCCGAATCTATTCGCGAAACGCTTTCACCCGAATGACGCCATTCTCGAACAGCGACTCGAGCTCACTCGTCCTGCCGCGGCTGCTCCTGCAAAGCCGTATCGCGGATGACTTCCGCGAACTTCTCCAACGCCTGCAGCGGACCACTCACGCTGTTGTATTCCTGCGTGCCGATCCGGCCTTCCAGCACCACTGAAAAGCCGCAGTCCTGCGCGATCTTCAAAAGATTGTCCATGTCGTAGTCGCCTCGTGTCGCTATCAGCGAAGCACACGTAATGCCTGCTCGCGCTTTCGTCTTACTTTCGCTCATGGCGTCGTTTTACGCCGGCGCATCCGCCCCGCCTGTAATTTTTACTCGCGCCGTCTATCCTTGATTTGGCACACCCGCGTGCGACTCACCGCCGCTCTGCTTGACACCGACGAGCCGCCTCACGTATTGTTTGGTAGACCAACCAAGTAACGAATACTTCCACGGAGCGCGCCATGAGCCGCATCACCGCCATCCCGATCTGCTTGCTTTTCGCCACGGCGCTCGCGGCGTGCTCGCATCAGGACCGCGATATCTATCAGGGCTACGTGGAAGGTGAATTCGTCTACCTCGGCTCGTCGCAATCGGGCAAGCTCACAGCGCTGTCCGTCGCGCGGGGGCAAACGTTGAAGGCGGGAACGAGCGCCTTCATGCTCGAATCGGCCGATGAAACCGCCGCCCTCGATCAGGCACAGCGTCAACTCACGGCCGCGCAGTCGCAACTCGAGGACATCCTCACGGGAAAGCGCGCACCGGAGGTCGCATCGGTGCGCGCGCAACTCGCGCAGGCACGCGCGAACGCTCGCAAGGCCGCGCTGCAACTGAGCCGCGATGAAGCGCAGTTCAGCGCGGGCGGCATCGCCAAAGGGCAGCTCGACGATTCGCGCGCGAATGCGGATGCCGCCGCCGCGCAAGTACGCGACCTCGCCGAACAGGTCGATATCGCACGCCTGCCGGGCCGTCCTCAACAGATCGCGGCGCAACGCGCGCAAGTCGCAGCCGCGCAAGCCTTTGTCGCTCAGGCGCAATGGAAGGTCGACCAAAAGCGCGTTGCGGCGCCTGCGGACGGGCTCGTGTACGACACGCTTTATCGTGTCGGCGAATGGGTACAGGCGGGCAGTCCGGTCGTGCAGATGTTGCCGCCGCAGAACGTGAAAGTGCGCTTCTTCGTTGCGGAAAACATGGTGGGCAGCCTCGCAACGGGGCGCGCGATATCGATTCATTGCGACGGCTGCACGGAAGACGTGCCCGCGAAAATCACCTACATCTCGAATCAGGCCGAATACACGCCGCCGGTCATCTATAGCAACGAGAATCGCTCGAAGCTCGTGTTCATGGTCGAAGCGCATCCTCAACCGGCCGATGCATCGAAGCTGCATCCGGGCCAACCCGTCGGCGTGAGGTTGCAATGAGTGTAACGAGCATGCAGGACACGCTATACGTCATCGACGTCCAGAATCTCAACAAGCTCTTCGGCGACAAACACGTCGTCAACGATGTATCGCTGCAAGTCGCGCGCGGCGAGATCTTCGGCTTTCTCGGCCCGAACGGCAGCGGCAAGACAACATCCATCCGCCTGATGTGCGGCCTGCTCACACCCGATTCGGGCAGCGGTACGTGCCTCGGCTACGACATCGTGCGCGAAAGCGAAGAGATCAAGCGCAACGTCGGCTATATGACGCAGCGCTTCTCGTACTGGGAAGACCTGACGATTCGCGAGAATCTCGACTTCGTCGCGCGCATCTATCAGATGAGCAATCGCCGCGAAACCGTGGATCGCGCGCTCGAAGCGCTCGGTCTGGAGAGCCGCGCGAGTCAGCTGACGGGCTCGCTCTCGGGCGGATGGAAGCAACGCCTCGCGCTCGCCGCATGCATGCTGCACGAGCCGAAGCTGCTCCTGCTCGATGAGCCGACCGCAGGCGTGGATCCCACCGCGCGCCGCGACTTCTGGGAGGAGTTGCATCGTCTCGCCGCGAAAGGCATTTCGGTGCTGGTGAGCACGCACTACATGGATGAAGCCGAGCGATGCCACAAGCTCGCGTATATCGCGTATGGCAAGCTGCTTGCGCAAGGCACCGCGAACGAAGTGATCGCATCGCAAAACCTCGCGACATGGAGCATTCACGGCGAGCATTTGAGCGAACTTTCCGAACGCTTGCGCAAGACGCCCGGCATCGATCAGACCGTCGTATTCGGCTCTGCGCTGCATGTGAGCGGCAGCGATCACGCTGCGCTCGAGGCGGCCGTGCGCGATGCGACAAAAGACGGCGCAACGCGCGCCGAGCCGATCGAAACCGGACTCGAAGACGTCTTCATCTATCTGATGAGCCGGTCGACCGACAACTTCGAGGTGACGTCATGAAGGCACGCGGCCCGCTCGCGATATTCGCGCGCTTCTCCGTGACGCGCTGGTGGAGCATCGTCATCAAGGAGTTCCTGCAATTGCGGCGCGACCGCATCACGTTCGGCATGATCGTCGGCTTGCCTATCGTGCAGCTCGCCCTCTTCGGCTACGCAATCAACACCGACCCGAAGCATCTGCCGACGGCCGTGATCGTCGGCGATCAGAGTCCGTTTTCGCGCAGCTTCATCGCGGCAATGGAGCACTCCGGTTACTTCGACATCGTCGAGACGCTGCCCGACGACGAAGCTGGCCGTCGCGCACTTGCGCAAGGCCGCGTGCTTTTCGTGCTGAACATACCCGTCGACTTCTCTCGCAAGCTGTTGCGCGGCGAGCGGCCCGCGCTGCTCGTCGAGGCCGACGCGACCGATCCGAATGCGGTGAGCAAGGCGAGCAACGCGCTGACCATGCTCGTGCAGTCCGTTGCCGACAAGGACATCACCGGCCCGCTTGCTCGTTTGAACGCAACGCCCGCCCCATTCGACGTGCAGGTCCACAACCTCTACAACCCCGAAGGCATCACGCAATACAACGTCGTGCCCGGCTTGATGGGCGTGATTCTCACGATGACGCTCGTCATGATGACCGGCCTCGCGATGACGCGCGAACGCGAGCGCGGCACGATGGAAAACCTCCTTGCCACGCCCGTGCGTCCCGTCGAAGTGATGACGGGCAAGATCGTGCCTTACGTGTTCATCGGTCTCATTCAGGCGTCGATCATTCTCGCGGCCACGCGTTTCGTCTTCCATGTGCCGCTCGTCGGCGATCCGCTCGCGATCTATCTCGCCGCGCTGCTTTTCATCGCCGCGAATCTGACAGTGGGCATCACGCTGTCGTCGCTCGCGCAGAACCAACTTCAGGCAATGCAGCTCACCATGTTCTATTTCCTGCCGAACATCCTTCTCTCCGGCTTCATGTTTCCGTTCGCGGGCATGCCGGCGTGGGCGCAGTTCATCGGCAATTTGCTGCCGCTCACGTACTTCAATCGCCTGATTCGCGGCATTCTTCTCAAGGGCAACGGCTGGGCGGACCTGTGGCCCTCGGTGTGGCCGATGGCGCTCTTCACCGTCATCGTGATGGGCATTGCGTTGCGCTTCTATCGGCGCACGCTCGACTAGGGAAACATCGATGAAAAAGATTCTTCCCCTCTGCGCACTCATGTTGTGCGGCTGCACTGTCGGCCCCGATTTTCATGCGCCTGCGCCGCCGGACACGCAGACCTATGTCAAAACGCCGGTCGCGGCAAAGGACTTTCCCGCGGCCGATCATGCGCTGCCGCGCTGGTGGACGCAGTTCGGCTCCGATACGCTGAACCGTCTCGTCGATCGCGCATTGAGCGACAGTCCCACGCTCGACGAGGCGCGGGCGAAGCTCGTGCAGGCGCGCGAGGACTATCGCACGCAGGCGGGCGCGACATACTTTCCCGTCGTCGATGCCTCGCTCTCCGGCTCGCGTCAAAAGGTCGATCCTGCTGCCTTCGGCGTGCCGATTCCGAGTCCGGGTCCGTTCACGCTTTATGATGCCTCGGTGAGCGTGTCTTACACGCTCGACTTCTTCGGCGGCGAGCGGCGCGCACTCGAAGTATTGCGTGCGCAAGTGGACTATCAGTCGTTCGAGCTCGATGCGGCGCGGCTTTCGATCGCGGGCAATGTCGTTGCCACCGCGATCCGGCGCGCTTCGTTGCAGCATCAGATCACGCTCACCGAAGGTCTCGTCGATGCACAGATGCGTCAACTGTCCATCATGGAAGGCCGCCTGAAGGCGGGCGGCGTCGCGCCGTTCGACTTGCGCAGCCAGCGCACGCTCGTCGAGCAGACGCGCGCCAGCCTTCCGTCGCTCGTCACGCAACGCGATCAGGCCGATCACCGGCTTGCAGTGTTGCTGGGCGTCGAGCCATCCAAGGCCGACTTCGATGCCATCACGCTCGACTCGCTTCATGTTCCGGGCAACGTTCCGCTGACCTTGCCCTCGACGCTCGCACGCGAACGACCCGACATCCGCGCATCGGAAGCGTTGCTGCATCGGGCGAGCGCGAACGTCGGCGTGGCGACTGCCGACCTCTATCCGAAGTTCTCGCTCTCTGCGGGCGTGGGAAGCCAGCGCACGAACATCCACGACATGCTCAATAGCCTCAACGTGTGGAACGTCGGCCTGAATCTCACGCAGCCGCTATTTCATGGCGGCGAGCTGCGCGCGAGGAAGCGATCGTCCGAAGCGGCCTACGAAGCAGCCATGCAAGCCTATCGACAGACCGTGCTGGACGCGCTGCAACAAGTCGCCGATAGCCTGACCGCGCTTCAAAACGATGCCGATGCCCTGCACGCGCGCGAGATCGCGGCGAACCAAGCGCAAGCCAATCTCGACACAGCCAGCGCGCGCTTTACGGCGGGCGGTGTGAGCCGCTTCGATCTGCTCGACACACAACGTCAGGCGGTTCAGACGCAACTCGATTACGCGCTCGCGCACGCCAATCGTCTCTCGGACACCGCGGCACTTTTCCAGTCGCTGGGCGGCGCAGGCGAAGACACGAATGCAGCGAGCAAACCGGTTGCATCCGCAACTAATTAGCGAGCTTTCCGAGCCGATGCTTGAGCACCTTGCCGCTCGAGGACACCGGCAATGCATCGAGTATGCGGATAGAAGAAGGCCGCTTGTAGGGCGCGAGCCGCTCGCCGACCCACTCCGCGAGTTCGCTTTCGCTCGCCGTGCAGCCGGGCCTCAATTCGACGAACGCAAGCACGTCTTCATTGCCCTGCACGCTCCGTCCGATCACGGCGGAATGCAGCACGGCGGGATGACTGTTGAACGCCTGCTCCACTTCCGCGGGATACACGTTGAAACCCGAGCGGATGATCAACTCCTTGCTGCGCCCGACGATATACAGGTTGCCCCTCTCGAAGCGCGCGAGATCGCCCGTCTTGAGCCAGCCGTCCTCCGTCACCGTGGCCGCCGTCTGCGCCGCATCGCGGTAATAGGCGAGCATCACGTTCGGCCCGCGCACCCATAGTTCGCCGGTATCGTCGGCGTCGCTTTGATGCGCGAGCGGCACGATGCGCGCCTCGACGCCTGGAATCAGCGGCCCGACGGACGAATCGGGCGCCGGTGCATCGAGCAGCGTGTTCGATACGGTCGGACTGCTCTCCGTCATGCCATAGCCGTTATGCAAGGGCACACCGTAGAACGCTTCGGCAGCGGCCTTGAGCGTCATGTCGAGAGGCGAGCCGCCGCAATAGACGAAGCGCAACGATGGCGCATTCAGGCCGCCGCGCGGCGTGAAATGATCGATCAGCTTCGCATGCATCGCGGGAACGCCTTGAAAGATCGTCATGCGTTCATCGCTGAGAACGCGTCCCGCGCGCGCGGGATCGAAACGCGCCGCAAGACGCAACGTCGCGCCCGCATACAGCGAACCGAGGCACATGGACGCAAGACCGAACACATGCGATATCGGCAGTACGGCATAGACGCGATCGCTGGTACCGACACGACGCAGCGTGCTGGATACTGCCGCGACGAACAGCAGATTGCGATGCGACAGCATCACGCCCTTCGGCGCGCCGGTCGTTCCCGTCGTGTAGATGAGCGCCGCGCATTGCCTGTCCGATGACAGTCCGTGCGGCTCCTGCTCAGACGCGGCATCGATATCGCTTAACGCAAACGCGCCGATCGGCGTCGCATCGAGCGATTCGACCGAAGCGCCGTCACGTTGCGCGTGATGCGCGGCGTCGTCGGAAACATCGACGGTATAGAGCGCGATGCGTGGCTTCGCATGCGCGCGGATCGCATCGAGCTCGACTGCGGACAATCGCGCATTCACGATCAGCGCCCACGCATCGAGACGGCTCACGGCAAAAAGCGATGCGACGAGCAGGACGCTGTTCTCGCCGATCAGCATGACGCGATCGCCGGCGCGCACGCCCGCCGCACCGAGACGCGCGGCCAGCGCATCGATTGCATCGTCGAGTTGCGCATAAGTCAACGCGCGCGCGTCCTCATGCAACGCGATGTGATCGGGATGCGCCTTCGCACCGCGCGAGATGATCGCGTCGATGCGCGCGGGCAGCGACGCAATGAGCTTGTTCGTATCCATGTCGAGCGATATCGTTCGAGACCCTGAGGCCCGAATGATAAACGCTCATGCTCTATCCCGCGAAACGCGGCTCGGGAATGCCGCGCACGCCGAGGCCCGTCACCGCGAAAAGGCCGCCCTTGTCGCGCTCTTTCTGCGGAATGCCCCACATCGGGCGGCCCATCGTCGATACGTAGAGGATGTCGAGACTCGGTCCGCCGAACATCACGCTCGTCAGATTGCGCACGGGAAACGGCACGACGCGATCGAGTTTGCCATCGGGAGCGAAGCGCAGAATGCGTCCGCCGAAGACGAGAGCAGACCAGACATAGCCTTCTTCATCGACGGTTGCGCCATCGAACGTGCCGGCCATGTCGTGCGCCGATGCGAACAGGCGCTTGTTCGTCGCCGCGCCCGTTTCGATGTCGTAGTCGTAGGCGTACATCTCCTTGCTGTATGTGTCGGTGAAGTAGAAGGTCTTGTTGTCGGGGCTCCAGCATGGGCCGTTCGAACAACTGATGCCGCTGTCGAGCCGCGTGACCTGGCCATTCGTATCGAGCCGATACAGCCCGCCGCTGCGCGTCGAGCGCTGGCCGCGATCGGCATCGTAGCGGTCGAAGTCGTAGGACATGGTGCCCGCGATGAAGCGTCCACGGCGATCCACCTTTCCGTCATTGAACCGCGTCTCGGGATCGTCGCTTTCGGGATCGGCGATGAACTGCACGGTCTGCGCATCGAAGTCGTAGAAATGCAGGCCGTTCGCGAGCGCGACCACCGCGCCGCCCTGCTCGCGCAACGCCATCGAACCGATGTGACGCGGCACGAAATAGCGCTTCACGTCGCCGCCGTCAGCACGGCAGCTATAGATTTCCGCGGCCGTGCTGTCGATCCAGTAGAGCCGTTCCTCCTTCACATCCCATAGCGGTCCTTCGCCGAGATGATTGTTCGCATCGACCAGCAAGCGTACTTCGGGCATCGTCGTCTCCTTTGTTCAGGCTTCACCGTCCTCGATATCGCGCCGATGCGCGAGCAGCGCCATCAAACGCCGATCGCGCCAGCGGCTGCGTTCTTCGATCGTCTCGCGGGGCAGCACCGCGCGCCGTTCGGCATCGAGCTTGCCGAGCGTCTCGGCGGACCAGTCGAACGGCTTGCGTCCCGCAGCGATGCTCTTGTATGTGCCGCCGTAGCGCGCGGCGTAATCGGCCACGCCACCGGGCGCGTTGAGGTCGATCGTTTCGAACGGGCCCATGAACGACCAGCGCATCGCGAGTCCATCGCGTATCACGGTGTCGAGATCGGCGGCGCTCGCATAACCTTGTTCATAGAGACTCAACGCTTCGTCGAGCAACGCGCCTTGCAGACGATTGAGCAGAAAGCCCGAGATCTCGCGATTCACGGTGACGGGCTTTTGCTTCGCTCCTTCGTAGATGGCGCGTGCGCGTTCCATCGTGTCCTGCGAGGTCCACGGCGCGCCGCACAACTCGACGAGCGGCACCAGCGACGGCGGATTCACCGGATGCGCGACGAGACAGCGTGCGCGGCCTGCGATGCCTTCCGTGAAGGTCGATGCAGGCAATCCCGATGTCGAACTCGCGAGAATCGCGTCAGGCTTCGTGAGGCGGTCCAGTTCGATGAACAACGCACGCTTCGCTTCCACCACTTCCGCGATGTTCTCCTGCACGAGATCCGCGTCGGCGACAGCATCGGCGAGATGTTCGCATGCGGTGATGCGGGCCACGATCGCATCGACGGCTTCATCGATCAGATCGAACGACGCCAGATCCTCGACGCTTTCGCGGATCGCGGGAATCGCGCCGCCGAGCATGTCCTTCGATGCATCGTGGATCGTGACGTTGAAGCCGCTCTTCGCAAAGACGATCGCCCACGCGCGGCCGATACGGCCCGAACCGATCACCGCAATGTTGTTCGCTTGCATCTGCATCTGGTCCTCGTTCGAGTTGGTTTAGCCCTTCTTGTCCCGCAGCGTGATGACAGCCGCCAGCACGACGAGTCCGTTGATGATGTCGCGCACCGCGGGCGGCACCGTGGTTCCCGCAAGCAACGTCCCGAGCGCCGTAAGCAGCAGCGCGCCGCCGAACACGCCGAGATAGTGCCCGCGTCCACCGGTAATCAATGCGCCGCCGACGACAACCACTGCAATCGACGGCAGCAGATACGGATCGCCCATGCCGAGAAAAGCTTGCGAGCTGAACCCCGCGAGCAACAGGCCGACGATCGCGGAGCACAGACCCGACAGGCAATACACGGCGATGAGCGTCGTGCCCACGCGCACGCCCGACAGCTTCGCCGCGACCGGCGAATTGCCGACCGCATACACGCGCCGCCCAAACGGCGTGCGATGCAGGAGCAGCAACGCGATGACGAGAAACACCGGCACGCTCCACGCCGCGATCGACAGCGGACCGAAGCGTCCGTTGGTGAATTCGCTGATCGTCGACGGCGACCATCCTTGTGGCGAGCCATTGCAATAGATCAGCGTGAGGCCTTGCAGCAAACCGTTCGCCGCAAGCGTGACGACGATCGGCGGCAAGCCGAGCATCACGACGCCCACGCCATTGAACACGCCGACGAGCAGGCCGACCAGCAGCACCATCGGCACCGCCCACGCGGCCGCGCCGTTCACGCCGTGCGTGAGTCCGGTCAGCAACACGCCCGACAGCGTGATGAGCCAGGGCATCGACAAGTCGAGTCCGCCCGTCAGGATCACCGCGCCCTGGCCGAGGCCGAGTATCGCGAGAAACAAGGTCAGCGTGAGCAGGCTGCTATAGAAGTTCGCGCTGACGAGCACGCCCGGCCCATAGACAAAGCCCGTGATGACGACCACCGCGAAGAACAGCAGATAAGCCGGCACCACATACTTGACCCATTCGCGATTGCGCTCGATCCAGTCGGCGATCGGTCGTCCCTTCAGCTCCGTGTTTTCAACCGGACGATAATCGTCGACTTCGAACGCAACGCGCCGCGCATGCTTGTCGTCGCGTGCGCGCGTGCCCGTTCGCACCGCCTTGAGCCACTGCGCCGCGTGACGCGCGCATTCATGCGCCGCCGATTGCTTGCCGATCGACGAACCGAGCACCGCGAGAATCAGGATCACCGCTTCGGCTATCGTCGTGAAGAACGCCGATACGTTCAGCACGAGCAGAATGTTCACGGTGATCATCAGCGTCATTGCTGCGAACACGGTGCCGACGCAGCCGCCACGTCCGCCGCCGAGCAACGTGCCGCCGAGCACGACGGCCGTGAACATCGAGAGCAGCAGCGGACGGCCGACGAGCGGATCGGCCGAGCCCGTCTGTGCCGATACATACAGACCCGCCGCCGCGTAGAACATGCCAGCGAGCGCATACGTCGCGATGCGGTAGCGCGTGACCGGCATGCCGTTCGCATACGCGCCGTCGGCATCGCTGCCTAACGCGTACAGACCCACGCCGTAACGCGTGCGCTTGATGAACGACCAGATCAACAGCGCAAGAATCAGCAAGCCCGCCGACATCGGCATCTTGTCGGGGATGAGATCGGCGGTGAGCACCGCGCCGAACTGATCGCCGACGCTGCCGCCCGGCTTGTTCTGAATCAGCAGCGTCAAGCCTTGCACCATGAACATCGTCGCCAGCGTGACGACGATCGATTGCAAGCGAAACCATGCGATCAGCGCGCCGTTGACGAGGCCGATGCCGCCGCCGATCGCCAGAATCAGCGCGGCGCCGCCCCATTGTTCGACGGGCGATCCTTGCACGAAGCGCACGGCAAGCACGTTCGCGAGCGACACGACCGCCGAGGCCGACAGATCGAATCCGCCCGACAGCACGACGATGGTCTGCCCGATCGCCGCGAGCGCGAGTGTAGTTGCGCTCGAAATTACCGATCCGATGTCGTAGAGCCCGACAGGTGTCGCGGACAGCGAAACCCATCCGGCGAGCATCGCAAGCAACGCACTGATCGCGATGATGAGCCCGCGATGATGATCGATGCGCGCGCCAAATCCCACGCGCGCGCCCGGCCGCACGACCTCGCTTTCGGGCGACGCAACGGCTATCTTCATGAGCAACCTCTCAACTGGAAAGCATCTTGCGCATCACGTTTTCTTCGGTCAGCGCGTCGCCGCTCAACTCGCCGGCGTTGCGTCCGCGATACATCACCGACACGCGGTCGCACACGTTGACGAGCTCGGGCACGTCCGTCGAATAGAAGAGCACGGAGCCACCCGCCGCGGCGAATGCACGCATCAGCACGAAGATCTGATGCTTGGTGCCGACGTCGATGCCGCGCGTCGGATCGAACATGAGCCACACGCGGCTTTGCGTGAGCAGCCACTTGGCCATCGCGATCTTCTGCTGATTGCCACCGGAGAACGACAGACACGGCTTGTACAGCGCGCGCGGATTCACCTCCATCTGCGCAAGCGAGCGACGAATCGCGGCCTGCTCGCGCTTGCGATCGATGAGGCCGAAGCGCGCATAGCGGCCGATCACGGGAAGCGACACATTCTCGCCGCCGGGCAAGCGCAGGAACAGGCCTTCGGTCTTGCGGTCTTCGGGCAGAAAGCTCGTCGATACGCCGGCCTTCAGCGAATCCGCCGTCGATGTCAGCGTCACCGGTTTGCCGTCGATGCGAATCTCGCCATCGTCGATGTAAGTGGCACCGAACAGCGCCTCGAACAGCTCGCGTTGCCCCATGCCCTGCAGCGCTGCGATGCCGTGCACTTCGCCCGGCTTCACGGCGAGATCGAAATCGGCGACGACGCCATCGACGCGAACGTTGCGCGTCTCGATCGCCGGCGTCGCGTCGCGTTGTACCGTCGTGATCTTAGGCGGATACTTCGCCTCCATCGAACGCCCGATGACGAGTCTAATTACTTCGTCATCCGATATATCCGCAGCGTCGAACGCGCCCACATCTCGGCCATTGCGATACACCGTGAGGCTGTCGCAGAACTCGCGCACTTCCTGCATGCGATGCGAGATGAACACGAAAGTCACGCCGCTCGCCTTCAGTTCGTCGATGCGCCGTGAGAGCCACGCGACATCGCGTCCCGACAGCGCGGACGTCGGTTCGTCGAGCAACAGCACTTTCGGCTTGCGCACGATGGCCTTCGCAATCTCGATCTTCTGCCGCACCGGCAACGAAAGATCGCGAATATAAGCGCCGGGACGCACATCGGACAGTTCGAGCCTGTCGAGCCATTCCGCTGCTTGCCGCTGCGCGTCGCGCTTTCTGATGCTCCCGAGAAAACCCGTCGGCTCGTACGACATCAATAGGTTCTGCGCGACCGTGAGATCGCGCACGAGCGTCATCTCCTGAAACGCCGTCTGCACGCCCGCGCGATGCGCGTCCTTCGGGCTCTTCATCGTCACGTCGCTGCCCATTACGCGGATGCTGCCCGCATCCGGCTGCATCAATCCGGACAGCAGCTTGACCGTGGTGGACTTTCCGGCGCCGTTCTCGCCGAGCAGCGCATGCACCGCGCCGCGCTTCACCGAGAACGACGCGCCATCGAGCGCGACGGTCGCGCCGAAGCGCTTCGTCACCTTCGACAGATCGATCGCCAATGATGCGTCGTTCATCGCGCCGCCTCAGTCCTGATTGCCCGTCAAGGCCGCATTGAAGCCGACTTCCTTCGTCTCTTCGGAGTAGATGTCCGCGAACCAGCCCGGCGGCACCTTGTCCGGCGGGAACGCGGTGCAGCCCGCCTTCAGTTCGTCGATGCTGCCCGTCTTGCACAGCTTCGATTCCGAGGTCAGCACAAGCGGCAGCTTGAGCGTCACGCGCGCCGGAAAGTCGCCGCCGTCGAGCTTCTTCACGGCCATCTTGAGCGCCATCGCGCCCGAGTACGGAGGCGCGCCGTAAGAGATCGAGCGATAGCCGATCGAGCGATAACCGCCCTGTCCCTTCACTTCGCCCGGCGGCAGCATCTGCACGCGATGGCCGTTAGACGATTCGCCCGCGCACGGCTTGATCTTGTCGTCGGCAATGCCCGCTTCGAGCTGCATCGACGCCGCCGTGAAGCAGCCGACCTGCATCCACAGGCCGTCGATCTTGTCCCAGCTGTTCGTCGCGAGAATCTTCGAAAGCTCGGTCTTCGCGGTCGCCTGACTCCACATGCCCGTTCCTTCCGCGACGATCTTGATGTCCGGATACTTCGCGAACACGGCCTTCGCCGCCTCGGTGCGCGCGCGATCGACCGACGTGCCCGGCACGCCCGTGATCATCACGACATTGCCCTTGCCGTTGATGGTCTTCGCGAGCCATTCCGCGGTGACGGTGCCCGCCTGATGCTGATCGATCGTCACGTTATGCGCGCACGGCTCGGTGACTTCTCCGTCATACGCCGCGACGACGACGCCCTTCGAGCACGCGTTCTTGATCGCGCGATTGAGCGCCGTCGGCGAGATCGGATAGATGACGATGGCCTTCGCGCCTGCCTGCACCATCGAGTTGATCTGCTGAATCTGCTTTTGCGCATCGGTGCCCGCGACCTGCACTTCGAGATCGACCTTGTCTTTCAGCCCCGGCGTATTGGCCATCGCCTTGACCATGTTCGCGGCTTCGGTTTGCCAGTCGTTGCCGACATAGCTCATCGACAAAAAGATCTTGTATTTGCCGGCCGCGTGCGCCGTGCCCGATACGGCGAGCGCCGCCGCGAACGCGAGGCCGAGCGCTGCCCGTCCCGCATGACGAATCGACTGCGTCAATGCTTTCATGTCTTCCTCCGGTATTCGTATGGTTATGAAGCGGGCGCTTCTAACTTCGGATGTGCGGCAGACGAGCGCTCGCGGGCAGAGCGATGCCCGCGCTGCCGGGCACGACATTCGGGTCGTGTCCGGGTATGACGAAATCGGCGATCTGACGGATGCGCGACAACGAGCCGATCTCCGCCAGCGTTTCATGCACGATGCCCACTGGAACGAGATCGACGATGTTCTCCATGCAGTTCGCGCAATCGCCGGCGATCAGCACGACACCTTCTTCCGTGTCGACCGCAACGGACTGATGCCCCGGCGTATGACCCGGCGTCGGCACGACGCGCACGCCGGGCACGATATCGGTCACGCCGTTCACGAACTGCCAGCGAAAATACGCGAGCGGCTCGCGGCCGATCAGAAACTCCTGGTAATACGTGGCCTGCGTCGGCAGCGGATGACCCGCGTATTCCCACTCGGCCGCCTGCACGATGAAGCGCGCATTCTTGAAAAGCGTGTTGCCGCCGGAATGGTCGTAATGCAGATGCGTGTTGATGACGATATCGACCTCGTCCGCGCTCCAGCCGACATACTCCTTCAACGCGCGTTCGAGCTTTTCCTCCGGCGCCTGATCGCATGGGCACACGAAGTTCGACACCCAGCCTGGATCGTGTATGCCCGTATCGACGACGATCTTCTTCTGCGCGCCGACAATCGCCGTCGACCATACGGGCACCTTCATCTGCTGGCCGAAGTAGCGGCCATACACTTGCGATGAGCGATCGACGGTGAGCCAGCCCGTCGGCATCGCGACTACCTTCAGCTTCGTGCTCACGATGCCCTCCGCTATCAGAAGTTGGTATCGCTCGCGCCTTTGAGCTTGAGCATCTCGCGTGCTTCGGCGGGCGTCGCGATATCGAGGGACAGTCCTTCGATCACCTGGCGAATCTTCTTCACCTGCGCCGCGCTCGATTCGGCGAGCTTGCCCGGCTCGATCCACAACGAGTCTTCGAGGCCGACACGCACGTTCGATCCCTGCGCGACGCCCATCGAGCCGAGCGGAATCTGATGACGTCCCGCGCCGAGAATCGACCATACATAGTCGTCGCCGAAGAGACGATCCGCCGTGCGCTTCATATGCGCCAGATCTTCGGGATGCGGCCCGATGCCACCGAGCAAGCCAAAAACGCTCTGCACGAAGAACGGCGGCTTGACGAGCCCGCGATCGACGAAGTGCGCGAGGTTGTACAGGTGCGAGATGTCGTAGCACTCATGCTCGAAGCGCGTACCGTTATCGCTGCACGACGTGAGGATGTATTCGATATCCGCGAACGTGTTCTTGAACACGAGATCGCGGCTGTTTTCCAGATGCTTGCGCTCCCACTCGTACTTGAATTCCTTGAAGCGATCGAGCATCGGGTACAGGCCGAAGTTCATCGATCCCATGTTGAGCGACGCCACTTCCGGCTTGAAGTGATGCGCGGGCTTCAATCGCTCCGCGACGGTCATGTGCGGGCTGCCGCCCGTCGTGATGTTGATGACCGCATCGGTTTCCGCCTTGATGCGCGGCAGAAACTCCTGAAACACGGCGGGATCCTGCGTCGGATGACCATCGTTCGGGTCGCGTGCATGCAGGTGCAGAATGGCGGCGCCTTCCTTTGCAGCCGCGAGCGCGGCATCGCCGATCTGCTGCGGCGTGAGCGGAAGATACGGCGACATCGAAGGCGTATGGATCGCGCCCGTCGGCGCGCAGGTGATGATGACCTTGCGTTTCGTTGCCATGTGCTCCTCGTTCTATTAAAGGACTTCGACGTTGCCGCAGACGGAGATCGCCTGTCCCGAGATGCCGCTGCCCGCGGGCGAGCACAGGAAGAGCGCCGTGGCCGCGACTTCCTCGGGCGTCGTCATGCGGCGCAGCGAAATCTTCGCGAGATATTGCTTCTCCATCTCTTCATAGGAGACGTTCAGTTGCTTCGCGCGCGCCGCGATCACGCGCTCGATGCGCGGCCCTTTCACGATGCCCGGCTGGATCGCATTGACGCGAATGTTCGACGGCCCGAGCTCGATAGCCAGGCTCTTCGTCATGCCGACGACGGCCCACTTCGTCGCGGCATAAGGCGTGCGAAACGCGTAGCCGAGCCGTCCCGCCACCGACGACAGCGCGATGATCGCCCCGCCGCCATTCGCGTTGCGCAAGAGCGGCACCGCGCGGCGCGCGAAGTAGAACTGCGCGTTCAGATTCACATCGACGGTCTGTTCCCATTCGTTCGCATCGAGCTCGTCGATGCCGCCCGTCGGCCCCGCGATGCCCGCGTTGTTCACGAGCACATCGAGTCCGCCGAGCTCGCGTTCCACATCGACGAATACGCGCTCGACCGCTTCCTTGTCCGCTACGTCCGCGAGCGTCGACGTGATCGCATTGCACTCCGCGCTCGCTTCGGCTTTCGCCAATGCGTCGATTGCTTCGGGACTCGCATCGCAGACGTGCACGCGCGCGCCTGCATCGATGAACGCGCGCGCTATCACGAGCCCGATGCCCGATGCGCCGCCCGTGATGAGCACGCGCAATCCCGCGTGCGGTTTCAGCATCTGAAGAACCGTCATCCATGTCTCCGTTGTTGTTATGCGTGTCAGGCGCTTGCCTTGTTGCTCAGTTCGCCGCTTTGCAAACGCTCTTGCAGATCGGCGGCCGCATCGCCGATGTCTTCCTCGATGCCGGCGCGCGCGCCTTCGCCATCGCCGCGCCAGAGCGCTTCGACGATATGACGATGCGCCGCCATCGAACGGCGCATATGCGGAATGTCGGGCGCGACGAGATTCAGGAACGGGCCGATGCGCATCCAGAGGTTCTGGATGGTCGCGAGCGTGAGATCGCTCGCGCCGTGCGTGTAAATGGCGATATGAAATTCGAAGTTGCTGCGCAGATACGCGGGTACGTCGCCCGCTTCGACGTGTGCGTCCATCGTGTCGAAGATGGCCTGCAGCGCGTCGAGATGCGCGCGTGTCATGCGCGACGCCGCGCGTTTGGCGACCGCGCCTTCCAGTGCGATGCGAACGTCCCGCAACTCATCGAGGAGTTCGAGCGTCATCGGCGGAACCATCAGCGCGCGGCCGGGACCGTCGATCAATGCGCCTTCCGCCTGCAAGCGCGTGAGCGCGGCGCGCACGGGCATGGTCGACGAGCCGACCGCTTCCGCGACGCTGCGCAAGCTGAGCAACTGCCCAGGCGCGAAGCGGCCCGTCATGATCGCCTGCCTCAATTGCGCATAAACGCGACCGGCCATGGTTTCGCGTGCAACTAATTCGAGCGCGGGTAAGTCCGTCGTCGAGCGTGTCGCCAACTTTTGCCTCCGTTCTTTCGTTCGGCTGCTGCGATGCTTTCGATTGGTGTGACCTGTGATCACACTTGCAAGGCTAAAGTGTCGGACGCGCGAGCACGCGAGTCAACCTTGAATTGCTAGGTGAAAACGCGGAGCGACGCCTCAGACCGCTTCGTGCGAAAGACGGGCCGCATCGAGCGCGACGCCGATGGCCGGAGCGGCCAACACGCGGATTGCCTGAAAATGGGACGCATCGAATGCGCCTCGAAAGAAGTCGACCACCGCGACGAAGCGCCTGACGATGAGATCATGAAGCACGGACACGTCTTGCCCGAAGTCCTTCGCGTCGGCAGCAATGAGTCTGTCGACCGCGCGCACGACGGCGAGCAATTCGTCGGTGCCGACTTCCAGGCCGAACCACATGCCAACGATGAGATCGATGTCGCGCGGATCGAGGCTCGGGTACCAGAGCGCCAAAAGACGTTTGCGGAGGCCTTTCATCGCCGGGCCCGCCAGATCTTCCCGGCTTCTGGTGAAACTGGTGCGGTGCGACCTGACCTCGACGAGGACTTCATCGACATTGCCGATCTCGCCGCCGGCCACCATGATCGCGACGAGATAGTTCAGGTCTTCGGCGCTCGCCATCTGCACGTCGAACCGGATGCGATGCTCGCGGACGAACGAACGGCGCACCATGAGCATTGCGCCGCCGATGGTGTTGAAGCCTTCGAAAAGCCGGGCCTTCAGAGCGCCGTCGCCGAGCGTGCAAAGCCCATAAGTGTCGTTCGCAATACCATCGCCGAACAAGCGCGCATGGCCGCCGCAAGCGGCAAGGCGCGCGCACTCGCGGAAAGCGGCGACTTGCGCGGCGAGCCTCGTCGGCAGCGCCCGGTCGTCCGAGTCGATGCGCGCG
Organism: Caballeronia sp. ATUFL_F1_KS4A; assembly: GCF_023630905.1. Taxonomy (NCBI): domain Bacteria; kingdom Pseudomonadati; phylum Pseudomonadota; class Betaproteobacteria; order Burkholderiales; family Burkholderiaceae; genus Caballeronia; species Caballeronia sp. ATUFL_F1_KS4A. The sequence continues at coordinate 20,981 of NZ_JALQEB010000031.1, forward strand.
ATGAACTCGCCGCGCGCCGCGTCGAAACCCGCATTCGAAGCGGCGCTGATGCCCTCGTTCCGGCCGAAGCGTATGAGGCGCACGCGGCTGTCGTCGCCCGCTGCCTGCTGCGCGACGGCGAACGTCTGATCGATCGAGCCATCGTCCACGACGATGAGCTCCCAGTCTTCGAGCGTTTGAGCGCGAATCGAAGCGATTGCTTCGCCGATGAAGGCCTGCGCGTTGAACGCGGGCATGACGACGGTGACGAGCGGTGAGGATGTCATGGGAACCGGAATCCGTTCTGATTTGTTCCCGGCGGAGTGTGCCGCAATCGGCGCGCGATTACGCCATTTCCATCGGCAATTCAGATTTTTCGGCTCCGCCCTCAGGCGAACTTTCCCGACACCGCCCTTTGAATCTCCGCGAACGCCACCGGCTTCACGAGATGATGATCGAAGCCCGCTTCCTTCGAGCGCTGACGATCATGCGCCTGCCCGTATCCCGTCACGGCGATCAGCAAGGCATCGGCGGTTGCGGGACGCGCGCGCATCTCGGCCGCGAGCCGGTAACCGTCCATGCCCGGCAAGCCGATATCGAGCAGCACGATCTGCGGCATGAAGGTGTCGGAGACCGCGAGCGCTTCGGTTGCCTCGTGCGCCGTGCGAACGTCGAAGCCGTCGGCTTCGAGCAGCAGCGCCATCGCGGTGGCCGCGTCGACGCTGTCATCGACGAGCAGCACGCGCTTGCCCGCGTTGACGGTCGCGGGCGTTGCCGGCGCGCCTTGCGTGGCCACTTGCGCATCCTTCGCGAGCGGCAGCCACACGACGAACTCGCTGCCCGCCTGCGCCCCCGCCGAGAATGCTTCGATGCGTCCGCCCTGCAATTCGACGAGCGTCTTCGCCAGCGGCAAGCCGATGCCGAGCCCGCCCTCCGATCGTTCGAGCGATGTCTCCGATTGCACGAACAGATCGAAGATGTGCGGCAGCATGTCGGACGCGATGCCGATGCCCTTGTCGCGCACGACGATACGCACCTCATCGCCGAACTGTTCCGTTTCGATGGCGATCTCGCCTTCCTCGACGCTGTACTTCGACGCATTCGACAGCAGATTGCCGAACACCTGCGCGAGCCGCACGCTGTCGCCGACGATGTAGAGCGGCGCATCCGGCAGCTTCACCGTCAACGCGTGCCGCTTTCGTTCGAGCGCGGGCTGCACGGTCTCGATGGCCGCCGCGAGCGCCGCCGCGAGATCGACCGTTTCCTGGCGCAGCGTGATCTTGCCCTGCGTGATGCGCGCAACGTCGAGCAGATCGTCGACGAGCCGGCTCAAATGCCGCACCTGTCTGTCGATGATCGCCCGCACCGTCGCGAAGTGCTGCACGGACGGCTCGCGGTCCGGATCGAGCAGATCGACCGCATTGCGGATCGGCGCGAGCGGATTGCGCAATTCATGCGCCAGCATCGCGAGAAACTCGTCCTTGCGGCGGTCCGCTTCGCGCAACAGCAGCTCGGCGGCCTTGCGCTCGGAGATATCGTTGACGATGCCCGCGATGCGATACGGCCGCGCCGGATGACCCGCCGCGCCGTGAACCGGAAACGCGCGCTCCGCGACCCAGCGCGGCCCGCCGCTCGCGCGCACGATGCGATATTCGACCTGATACGGCGTGCCGTTCGCGAGCAGTTGCCGATACGCCTCGGCGACATGATCGCGATCGAGGGGAAGAATGTCGCCGGACCAGTGATCGGGGCCAGGCAGGGGCGCGGGCGCGCCGCCGCCGGTATCGAAGAGATGCGCGTAAGCGGGGCTCACATAGAGCAGTTCGTTGGATGCCGGATCGAGCATCCAGAACACGTCGTCGATATTCCCGGCAAGCTGGCGAAAGCGCTCCTCGCTCTCGCGCAGCGCATTTTCCGCGAGCCGCACGCGCAGCAACGCGCGCACATGCGCGATCAGTTCCGCGGGTTCGACAGGCTCGGTCAAATAGCTATCCGCGCCGCCTTCGAGACCGCGAATGCGATCGAGGCTATGCACGGCCGCCGCCGATGTCTGCAGCACGAGCGTGCCCGACGTCTCCGGCGATGCCTTGATCTGCCTGCACACTTCGAGCCCGTTGATGTCGGGCAGCTTCACGTCGAGCAGCACGAGATCGGGCGCTTCGGCGCGCACGCGTTCGAGCGCGGCCGTGCCCGTCGGCGCTTCGATCACGTTGAAGCCCGCGCGCGACAGGATGCGCGTTTTCGCATAGCGCGCGCCGTCGTTGTCGTCGACGTTGAGGATCAGCACCTCGTTCCAGTCGCTTCTCATGATGCTCGTCCCTCGCCCGTCACCGCATCCAGCACGCCCGGCAGCTCGCCACGGCCCGCCGGCTTTTCAACGAACGCGGTCGCGCCCAGCGCCCGCGCTTCATTGCGATCCTCGTCCTCGCCGAGCACCACGATCGGAATGCTGCGCGTCGCGGCCTGCGCGCGCAACGCGGCGAGCCAGATCCACGCTTCCGACGGCGCGGGCCGCACGGCGAGCAGCAACGCGGCGGGCTGCGTGCGCGCGAGCAGGCGGCTCGCTTCGTCGAGCGTCGCGGCGCTCATCGGGCGATACGGCGAAGCGCGCAGCGCGGCCTCGCAGTCGAGCCGCTCGATCGGATTGCTCGCGACGATCAGCACGGCGGGCCGCGTATCGCTCGCGGCGTGATGCGCGGCGTCGACGTCCGCGCCGTAATGCGCGGGAATCGTCGCGCTGAAAGTCGAGCCGCGCCCGGGTTCGCTCGCGAGCGACACATCGCCGCCGAGCAGCTTGCACAGCTTGCGGCACAGCGGCAGGCCGAGGCCCGTACCCTTCACGTATTGCTGAAGGCGGTTTTCGACTTGCCCGAACTCTTCGAAGACGACCTGCTGATGCTCCGGCGCGATGCCGATGCCCGTATCGCTGACGGAAAACGTGATGAGCCGGCGCGCGTCGTCATAGCTCGCCGCGACGCGCACTTCGCCGCGCTCGGTGAACTTGAGCGCATTCGATACGAAGTTGCGCAGCACCTGCGCGACCTTGGCTTCATCGGTATGAATGGGCGGCAGGCCTTCGCACGATTCGAACACGAGTTCCACCGCGCCGCCCGGCGACAGCGGCCGCAACATGCCGCGCAGCGCCGAAAACAGGGTATCGACTTCGAATTCAGCGGGACGCACTTCGATCTTGCCCGCTTCGATCTTCGCGAGATCGAGCAGATCGTCGACCGTTTCCGACAAATCCTCCGCCGCCTTGCGGATGAAGCGCACCTGCTTTTCCTGCTCTTCCGTCAGATCGCCGTCGATACGTTCGAGCAAGAGTTTCGAGAGCGCGCGGATCGACGACAGCGGCGTGCGGAACTCGTGGCTCATGTTCGACAGAAAGCGCGATTTCGATTCGTCCGCGCGGCGCAGATGATCGGCGCGCGCATCCAGCTCCGCATAAAGCGCGACGACGCCGCGATTGGTGTCCTCGAGTTCGCGCGTAAGACGCGTGAGCTCCTCCTGACGTTCGCGCAGATCCGCGAGCGCGGCGATCAGCTCGCGATTCTGGCGCTGCAATTCCGCGGCCGTGTCTTCGCTCGGCTGACGCTCGAGTGCGTTCTTCACCGCCTGCGCATCGCACGGCACGCCATCGGGTAAAGCCTTCGCGAGCGAGATCGAGGTGTCGCCATCGGCTTCGTCGGCGATCGCGCATTGATCCATCAGACGTTGCGCCGCGAGCAGGCCGAGCGCGGCTTGCGAGTCGTCGTGGCGCATGGCGCGCAGACGCTCGCCCGCACCGCCGCCCGCCAGAAAACGCACGACGAAGCGCGGCGGGCGCGCGGCGTTATCGACGAGAAATTCCGCGCGCGCCGCCTGCCCCGCGATCAGCACGGTGCGCGCGGCTTCGAGCACGGACGTGGAAATGCGCGTCTGATCCTGCGGCGAGAAGCCGAGCGCCGCGCTCGCATCGCGCGCCTTCACGCGGACCGCGACGATATCGCGCTCGTGATCGATCCGCATCGAGTAGAGCGGTTGCGTCATCCTGCGCTCCCGGCCGCGCGGGCCACGAACACGGTGATGTCGTCGCGGCCGCGCGCGAAGTCGCGATACAGCACCGCCGCGACGAGCGCCGGGTGCCGCATCGCGAGGCCCGGATAGCGCGCGAGATCCCAGCGCGACGTGAGCCCGTCCGAATGCAGCACGACGAGCGCGTTCGGCGGATACGGCACGTCGAAGATCTGCGCGCGCCGCGCCGCATGCCCGACGATGCCGCTGTGCGAGACGAGATGCTTGTGCGTGCCTTCGGTCCACACGCTCGCCGAAATATTGCCGATGCCCGCGAAGCTCACCGCCATGCCCGGCATCGAGGCGAACGCCGGCATGCGCGCGATGCCGACCGCCGCGCCGCGCGTCGGGCGCAGCGCCTCGTTGGCGGCCTCCATGATGCGATCGAGCGCCTGGTCGCCGTTCGCGGCGAGCGCTTTGGCCGCCTCGATCGCCGCGACATTGGCGAGCGGTCCGTGACCGAGGCCATCGGCGACGAGCACGGTGAATTCGCCGTCATGCGCGTAGACGGACCATGCATCGCCGGATACGGTTTCGGTTTGCAGCGGCAGGTTCACGACGCCGTATGTCAGTTGCGGCGCACGCGTGTTCGCCGCGCCCGGCGCGTTCCAGAACACGGCGCGCAACACCGTGCCGCGTTGCGGCGCGCTCCAGATGTCGAGTTCGTCGGAAAGACGCTCGATCGCGCCCATGCCGTTGCCGGGACTGCCCGCCGTCGTGTAGCCGTCCTCGAAACAGCGATGCAGATCGTAAATGCCCGGCCCGTTGTCGATGCACAGCACTTCGATGCCGTAGCGCAAAGTCGCGCCGGCGCCCCTGTCGACGAGCGGACGCACGAGCAATTCGCCGCGCTGTGCATGCTTCAGCAAATTCGTGCCGCATTCGGTGACGACGATCGCGAGCTCGCCCGCGGCCGTCTCGTTGAAACCGAGCCCGCGCGCGAGTTCGCCGATAGAACGCCGCGCATAGGCGATCTGGCTCGCCTCGGCGATCTCGTAGCGCTGCTGCGCGGCCATCGATTCCTTCAGAACGGTTTCCATTTTGTGATCGAGACGTGCGTGCCTTCGCCCGGCGCGGAGCGGATGTCGAATTCGTCGCACAGACGTTTGGCGCCGCCAAGCCCGAGCCCGAGGCCGCTGCCCGACGTGAATCCGTCGGAGAGCGCGCGCGGAATATCCGGAATGCCCGGACCATTGTCGACGAATTCGAGCTTGAGGCCACGGCGGCCGTTACGCTCGACGAGATAGCAATGCACGTCGCCGCCGCCGCCGTAGATGAGCGTGTTGCGTGCCAGCTCGCTCGCCGCCGTCACGAACTTCGTCTGGTCGATGAGAGACAGGCCCTGCGAGACCGCCTTCTCGCGCACGAACTGGCGCAGCCGCACGATCTGCTCGTCGTTGCGGATCGGCAGCGTGTCGGGCGGCGACGAGGACGTCGGCGCGGCTGTGGAATTGAAGATCGTCATGGAGTCGTGTGCATGCGGCCGTCAGGCCGTGCCGCCCTTCGAAAGGAGCGCCATGCCCTTCTCCACGTTCAGCGCCGTGCGTACGCCCGAAAGCGTGAGGCCGAGTTCGACGAGCGTGATCGCGACCGAAGGCTGCATGCCGACGACGACCGTCTCGGCATCGAGCACGCGCGCCATGGCGGCCGTGTTGCCGATCATGCGTCCGATGAACGAATCGACCACGTCGAGCGAGGAAATGTCGATCAGGACGCCGCGCGCGCCGTCTTTCACGATGCGGCTCGTCAGATCGTCCTGCAGCGCGAGCGCGAGCCGGTCGTGCATGTCGACCTGAATGGTGACGAGCAGGAGCCTGCCCATCGTGAGAATCGGAATGCGTTCCATCGCTTGAAACCCCGTTCAGTCGCGTTGCGTTCGATGCGTGCTTCGAATGGCGAAAGGCTCCGTCATTCCGCTTGCAGCGAATCGAAGCCGTCGCTTGCGCGGCTGCCGCGCGAGGCGTCCTGCGCGGATCCGGCCGTCACCGACTTGCCCGTGCGCTGCAGCGCGACGACGAACGCCGACGCGAGCGTCGCCTTGGTCGTGACGTTCGTGAGATTCACGCCGAGATGAACGATGGTCTGCGCGATCTGCGGACGAATACCGCTGATGATGCAGTCCGCGCCCATCAGACGCGCCGCCGCGACCGTCTTCAGCAAGTGCTGCGCGACGAGCGTATCGACGGTCGGCACGCCGGTGATGTCGATGATCGAAATGGCCGCGCCCGTCTCGACGATCTTCTGCAGCAGGTTTTCCATCACGACTTGCGTGCGCGCGGAATCGAGCGTGCCGATGAGAGGCAGCGCGAGAATGCCGTCCCACAACTGCACGACGGGCGTCGACAGTTCGAGCAGTTCCTGCTGCTGGCGCACGATGACCTGCTCGCGGCTCGCCTGGAACACTTCGGTCGTGAAGAGCCCGAGCTCGTCGAAGAGCGTGCTGATCGTCCAGGTGAGATCGGCGAGCGCGGGGGCATCGTTGACGAGCGTGTCGCGCAGGCGGGCGAAGAGCGGCTGCTTGAGCGAAAACACGAACATCGCGGTCTCGACGGGCGTGAAGCCCTGACGCGCACGCTGCGCCGACATTTCCGCGAGAAACGCGCGCACTTCCTGCCATGCGGACGATTTGAAATCGACGCGTTCGGAGGCGCCGAGCGCCGTCACGAGAAGCGACGTGAACTGGCTGAACTGATTGCGCAGTTCCGCCTCGCCGACGAGGCCGCGCCGCGCCGCGATGGCGTGCTGCTGCGCGAACCATTCCGCGAGCAATTGCTCCTGGTTGCTGGTGAACAGTTGGGCAAGCCGCGTTCCGCCGACCATTTCCATGCCGAGATCCCCGTGCGAATGATGTTATTGGGCGCCAAGCCCTGGAAGCTGGATTGTTGCATCGCCGCGAAAGCTATCGAAATAAAGCAACGCGAAGCGCTCGGAATGTAGCACGCCATCCCAAAAATCGACAGTGCGACAAGCCTTGCGGCACAAGGGATTCGAGGATTTCTTCCGTTTGTTGCGATGCGCGCTGCGCCGAATCGGCAAATGCTGCCGTGTGCGCGCGATCGCATGGACAATATCGGTCAAATATCCTGAACAAAGTCAAGCGCGCGTGCGATGCCATGTATAGCGGCCCGAATATTTTTTCGGCCGTCGCGCGGTGCAATACTCGGGCGACCCACTCAACGTCATAGACATTCGAGCTTGCCGGAGCGCACATGGCCCAAACGATTCATCCCGTCGACGAAGTGCTGCCCATCGGTCAGATGCTCGCGGTCGGCATTCAGCACGTACTCGTGATGTACGCGGGCGCGATCGCGGTGCCGCTCATCATCGGCGCGGCGCTGAAGCTGCCGAAGGAGCAGGTCGCGTTTCTGATCAGCTCGGACCTCTTCGCGTGCGGAGTCGTCACGCTGGTGCAGTGCATCGGCGTATGGAAATTCGGCATCCGCCTGCCGGTCATCATGGGCGTGAGCTTCGCGCCGGTCGGGCCGATGGTCGCGATGGCATCATCCGGTGCGGGCCTGCCGGCGATCTTCGGCGCGACCATCGCGGCGGGCGTGTTCGCGGTCCTGATCGCGCCGTTCTTCGGACGGCTGATGCGCTTCTTTCCGCCGATCGTCACGGGCACGATCATTCTGACGATCGGCATGACGCTCTTTCCCGTCGCGATCAACTGGGCGGGCGGCGGACGCGGCGCACCGAATTTCGGCGAGCCGCGCAATCTGATGATCGCGGGCATCGTGCTGCTCGCGATTCTGCTCATCAACAAGTATCTGAAGGGCTTCGTCGCGAATATTTCGGTGTTGCTCGGCATGGCGATCGGCTTCGTGATCGCGTTGCCGCTCGGCTTCGTCGATTTCGCGGGCGTCGGTCAAGCCGCGTGGTTCGCGCCGGTGCGGCCGTTCGCGTTCGGCATGCCGGTCTTCGATGTCGCGGCGATCGCCTCGCTGTGTCTCGTGATGGTCGTCATCATGGTGGAATCGCTCGGTATGTTCCTCGCGCTCGGCGATCTCGCGATGCGCCCCGTTTCGCGCATCGATGCGACGCGCGGACTGCGCACCGATGGTCTCGGCACGGTGATCGGCGGCATCTTCAATACGTTTCCGCATTCGTCGTTTTCGCAGAACATCGGGCTCGTGGGCATTACGGGCGTCAAAAGCCGCTGGGTGGTCGCGGTGTCGGGCGTGATCCTGATCCTGCTCGGGCTGCTGCCGAAGCTCTCGAATCTGATTGCTTCGATACCGGTGGTCGTGCTCGGCGGCGCGGGCATCGCGATGTTCGGCATGGTCGCGGCGACCGGCGTGAAGATCCTGAGCAAGGTCGATTTCGATAGCAAGAACAACTTGCTCATCATCGCGATCAGTCTGGGCGTGGGCGTGATTCCGCTTGCCGCGCCGACGTTCTTCGCGCACATGCCGGCGTGGGCGGGGCCGCTGACGCATAGCGGAATCACGCTCGCCGCGGCGTTCGCGATTCTGCTCAACGCGCTGTTCAATCGCGAGCGGGAAGCGGAGGACGTGGAGAAGGAGATCGCTGCGGAGATGCCTTTGAGCTTGCGGCAGGGGGATGTGGATGTGCGGGAGTGAGCGAGTTGCCGGAGATCTGGCCGCTGGCGCCACGCAAGCGGCCTGCAATCGCTCGCGCGCAACCGCGCCCTACCTAACCGCAAGGGCTTTGGGCCGGGATGAATTCGACCAGAACCTGGAAGCGCTCCGAATCGGGGACATTTGGAACGGTAGGCCAAATCTCATAGTCGACCTCGATACGCCTCTCTTCGACGCCGAGCGCACGAAGATAGCTAACGACGGATTCAACGCGCTTTTTTGTGACCGCCGTTCCGTCTCGTCGCCCTTTTCAAAATTGCCCATAGAGAACAACAATGCCAGTCCGCGCGACGCTGTTGTTAGCGTCGACGAGCGTGCGCGCCAGATCAACTCGATGGCGATTTGACAGCGACAAGTTGTCCGCGTCGAATTTGATCGATTGGATCCCGCGGAATTCATCTGGGTCATTTTTCTGTCGGTAACAATTCACCGCCCGTACATGAAATGCAGGCGCAAGCGCACGCATCCACACGCCGCAACTCCACTACCATACGAGGAACGCCAACCCGCCGCCGACACCGATGCGCGAAGTCCTCTGGATCGCCCTGCTCGCCATAGCGCTGGTCTACACGATCGCGCTCGCGGGCCTGTATTGGCTGCAAGGAAGGCTCGTCTATCCGCTGGAACAGATCGAAGCCTTCAAGAACGCCGATGTGGAAGCGCGCACCGAAGCAGTCGTCATCAGAACCGATGACGGCCTCGACCTGACCATGCGCTACAAAGCGCCGCCCGACGACGACGCGCCCACGGTCATCCTCTTTCACGGCAATGGCGAAGACCTTTTCCAGCGCGGTCATGTTGCATTGGAGATGATCGAAGCGGGCTATGGCGTGCTGCTCGCCGAATATCGCGGCTACGGCGGCAATCCCGGCAGGCCGCACGAAGCCGGCCTTTGCGCCGATGCGCGCGCCGCCTACGCCTACGCCGCGGCGCGTTCACGCAACATCGTGCTGCACGGTTATTCGCTCGGCTCGGGTGTCGCCGTGCAGCTTGCAAGCGTCGCGAAGATCCATGCGCTGATGCTCGAAGCGCCGTTCACGAGCATCGTCGATGTCGCCGCGAAACGCTTCCGGCTCTTTCCCGTGCGGCTGCTCGCACGCGATCGCTACGAAAGCCTCGCGAAAATCGCATCGATCGATGCGCCGCTCTTGATCTACGGCGGCACGAAAGACGGCGTGATTCCGCCCGAACACTTCCAGCGTCTCTTCGATGCAGCACGCGGCGACAAGCGTCTCGCGCTCATCGAAGACGCCGATCATCTCGACGTTTGGACGATGGGCGGCCGCGAACACGCGATGCAATTCCTCGCGTCACTGCAACCGACGCGCGACACGCTGCAAGCCTAAGCCGATTTCTTGCGCGTGCGCCCGAGCTTGAGCGTGACCCACGCCGGCGCATGATCGCTCGCATGCGGCTCGCCGCGCACCCATTTGTCGACGCCCGCCGCCTCCAGCTTCTTCGCGAGATCCTTGCTAAGAAGGATGTGATCGATGCGCAAGCCGGAATTCGTCTGCCAATGATTGCGGAAGTAATCCCAGAACGTATAGATGCGCTCATCGGGAAACTTCTGCTTCAGCGCATCGGTCCAGCCTTGCGCGAGCAAAGCCGCGTAGGCCGCGCGGCTCTCCGGCTGCAACAGCGCGTCCTTCAGCCACGAGCGCGTGTTGTAGATGTCGTCATCGGTCGGCACGACGTTGTAATCGCCCGCGAGCACGACGGGATGTCCGCTATCGAGCAACATCTTCGCATGTGCGTTGAAGCGCGCGAACCATTCGAGCTTGTAATCGAACTTCGGGCCGGGCTGCGGATTGCCGTTCGGAAGATAAAGACAGCCGATCAGCAAGCCGCCCACGGCCGCCTCGATATAACGGCTATGCGTATCGTCTTCGTAACCCGGCAGCCCGCGCCGGCTCAGCACCGGCTCCGCGTCTTTCGCGAGAATCGCCACGCCGTTCCACGATTGCTGCCCATGCCATAGCGCGCCGTAGCCCGCGTTCGCGATCGCGTCGGCGGGAAACTGCGCGTCGGTCGCTTTCAGTTCCTGCAGGCAGACGATATCGGGCGATTCGCGTTCGAGCCATGTCAGCAAGGCGTCGAGCCGCGGACGGATGCCGTTGATGTTGAAGGTCGCGATTTTCACTCGGCGTCTCTCCATCGGTGGATCGGGATCGATGCTACACGCGTCGCAGTTTGCGTGCCGCGTCGCGAACCACGCCGGGAGATTCAGCGCTTCTCGCTGTCGAGATGCGCCATCTGCACGGCCTCGTAGCGATCGCCCGCCGCCGCGCCCTTCGGCACCGCCGCTTCGATCGCGGCGAGGTCATCCTTCGTGAGCGCGACATCGAGCGCCCCGAGCGATTCCGTCAGCCGGTCGCGACGGCGCGCGCCGACGACAGGCACGATGTCATCGCCCTGCGCGAGCACCCACGCGATCGCGATCTGCGCGACGCTCACGCCTTTTGCATCGGCGATCTTGCGCAACGCATCGACGAGCGCGAGATTGCGTTCGACGTTGCCTTGCTGAAAGCGCGGACTGTTCGCGCGCCAGTCGCCGGATTGCGCGGCGTCGCGGCTCCAGTGTCCGCTGATGAGTCCGCGCGACAGCACGCCGTACGCCGTGATGCCGATGCCGAGTTCGCGGCATGCCGGAAGAATCGATTCCTCGAGGCCGCGCGAAATCAGCGAGTATTCGATCTGCAGATCGCACACCGCATGCACGGCGGCGGCACGGCGAATCGTGTCCGCGCCGACTTCCGACAATCCGACGTGGCGCACATAGCCCGCGTCGATCATCTCGGCGATCGCGCCGACGGTGTCTTCGACCGGCACGTTCGCATCGAGGCGCGCGGGCCGATAAATGTCGATATGTTCGACGCCGAGCCGCTGCAATGTATACGCGAGCGAATTCTTCACGGCGACGGGCCGTCCATCGAACGCGATGAACCGGCCGGCCGGATCGCGCATGCCGCCGAATTTCACGCTGAGAATCGCCGCATCGCGGCGTGAAGGCGGCGCGCTTCTCAACGCTTCGCCGATCAGCATTTCGTTGTGCCCCATGCCGTAGAAGTCGCCGGTGTCGAGCAGCGTCACGCCCGCTTCGAGGGCCGCGTGTATCGTCGCGATGCTCTCCGCGCGATCCGACGGCCCGTACATGCCCGACATGCCCATGCATCCGAGGCCGATCGCCGACGATTGCGGTCCGTTCTTTCCGAGCTTGCGTTGTTCCATGTTCGTTCTCTCCTTGAAGAATGGAGACGATTATGGGAGCAAACCTCGCGTGCGATAATCCGCCTCAATCCGAATGGGCTGTGCGCCCGGGCGAACAATGGGTGAGAGATGAGCGAACCGGATTTGTCGGATCTTCACGCGTTTCTGGCCGTCGCGCGGTCGCGTGGCTTCAGGCAGGCGGCGCTGTTGCGCGGCGTGTCGGCGTCGTCGCTGAGCGAGGCCATACGCAGGCTCGAAACGCGTCTGGGCGTGCGGCTTTTGAATCGCACGACGCGCAGCGTCACGCCGACCGAAGCGGGCGAGCGGCTCATCGAACGCCTCGGGCCCGCGTTCGCGGAAATCGCGGGCGCGCTCGATGCCGTCAACGGCTTTCGCGACAGCCCGACCGGCACGTTGCGCCTGAACGTCCCGCGCATCGTGTCACGCGAGATCCTGCCGCCAATCGTCGCGCGTTTTCTGACGGCGCATCCGGGCATCAAGCTGGAGATCAGCGCAACCGATACCTTCATCGACGTGCTCGCCGCCGGTTTCGATGCGGGCATCCGTTATGACGAGCGCATCGAGCGCGACATGATCGCCGTGCCGATCGGGCCGCGCACGCAACGCTTCGTCGCGGTGGCGTCGCCGGCTTATCTCGCGGCGCACGGCGACCCGAAGCATCCGCGCGAACTCGTGAATCACGCGTGCATCGGGCATCGTTTCGATAGCGGCGTGCTGGCCGTGTGGGAATTCATGCGCGGCAAGGAAACGATACGCATCGCGCCGGAAGGACCGCTCGTCACGTCGTCGATCGAGATCAGCCGAAGCGCGGCCATCGCGGGATTGGGCCTCGTCTATACGTTCGACGAGTTCGTGCGCGCGGCCGTCGACGATGGCGCGCTCGTGCCCGTGCTCAAACCGTGGTGGCAGAGTTTCACCGGGCCGCGTCTCTATTATCCGAGCCGCGCGCACATGCCGGGGCCGTTGCGCGCGTTCATCGACTTCATTCGCGCGGGGAATTGAGCGCGCTCATTGCTGCACGCCCCAGCGGCGCACGGTCACGCGCTCGATCGTATCGAAGACGAGATGCTCCACAGCAAGGCCGATCACGATGACCGCAGCCAGTCCCGCGAACACGCGGTCCGTGTAAAGCTCGTTGCGGTTCTGGAAGATGTACCAGCCGAGCCCGCCCTTGCCCGAGCTCGCGCCGAACACGAGCTCCGCCGCAATCAGCGTGCGCCACGCGAAGGCCCAGCCCACGCGCAAGCCCGCGAGAATCGAAGGCAACGCGGCGGGCACCAGAATCAGCATCACATGGCGCATGCCGTTGAGACCGTAGTTGCGGCCCGTCATGCGCAAGGTCGTTGGCACGGCCTGAAAGCCCGCATACGTGTTGAGCGCGAGCGGCCACAACACCGAATGCACGAGCACGAAAAGCAGGCTTCCGGTGCCGAGGCCGAACCACAGCAACGCGAGCGGCAACAGCGCGATGGAAGGCAGCGGATTGAACATCGCGGTGAGCATCGAAAGGATGTCGCGGCCGATGCGCGTCGAGACCGCAAGCGATGTCAGCGCGAACGCGAGCACCGCGCCGAGCGCATAGCCGCGCAGCAGTACCGACATCGAAATGCCGATCTTCTCGATGAGTTCGCCCGACGCGATGCCCTGCACGAATGCGACGAAGGTCGCGCTGAACGTGGGCAACAGCAGATCGTTATCGACGGCGCGTGCGGCGATTTCCCACAACGCGATCAGCACGAGCGCGATGATCGACTTGCGCAGCCACGCACGATCCGCTAGCCGCTTCGACAGCGGCAACGGCGCTTCATGTTCGACGGCGACGCTCGCGGCAGGCGCGATTTCATACTCGGGCCGCACGGGCGGCACGATCAGATGCGGCGTGCTCATTGCGCGCGCTCCTCTTCGAACAACAGACGATGAATGCGCGCGACGCTCTGCTGAAACTCGCCGCGACCCAGGCTGTCCTGCGTGTATTGATGACTGTTGAGTTCGGCGCGCACGCGTCCCGGATGCGGCGTCAGCAGCAGAATGCGATTGCCGACGATCAGCGCTTCCTCGATCGAGTGCGTGACGAACAACAGCGTGAATCGCTCGTCGCTCCAGAGGCGCAAGAGCTCTTCCTGCATGCGGCGTCGCGTGAGCGCATCGAGTGCGGCGAAGGGCTCGTCCATCAGCAGCACGCGCGGCTGCATCGCGAGGGCGCGTGCAATGGCGACGCGCTGCTTCATGCCGCCCGACAGCGTATGCGGATACGCATCGGCGAATTTGGCGAGACCGACCTTGTCGAGATAATGCAGCGCGCGTTCGCGAGCTTCGGCGCGGCCGAGCTTGCGCGCGACGCGCAGCGGAAAGGCGACGTTCTGCACGACGGTCTTCCACGGCGGCAACTGATCGAACTCCTGAAACACGACGATGCGATCCGCGCCCGGCCCGCGCACACGTTCACCGCCGATTTCGATGCTGCCTCCAACCGGCTCGATGAAGCCCGCAACGGCCTTGAGCAAGGTCGACTTGCCGCAGCCCGAAGGCCCGAGCAGCACGAAGCGGTCGGCGCCGTAGACATCGAAGCTGACATCGTGCGTCGCGCGAACGAGCCGCTCCGGCGTGCGGTATTCGAGCGTGACGTTCTTCGCGCTGAGAAGCTTGCCGCTCGTCGCAGCCTCACGATCGGCTTCGTGCGAATAAAGCGCTTGGGGATTGGCGGCCATGTTCATCTGCCCGATTGCAAACGATCACGATACCGGCGCGCTGCGCTCGAGCGAACCAATCATTGCGCATATCGAATCCGCAATCGCCGATAAGCGGCGTCAGCTTCCGTCTTTCGTCGCGGGATCGGTAAAGAAGTAATCCTGCCACGACTTCGGCTCGTTCTTGATGACGCCGACGCGATGCATGAACTGCGCGAGCCCGAACGTGTTTTGCGGCGCGACCTTGAATTGCACCGACGGATCCTCGATCACCTTGATAAGCAGATCGCGGTCGATCTTCGCGTTGTTCACGCGCAGATAGATATCGGCGGCTTGTTCCGGATGTTGCGTGATATAGCGCGCGGCATCGGCAAGACCGGCGACAAACGCGCGATACGTCTTCGGATTCTCGTTGCGGAATTTCTCGGTCGCGTAGAGCACCGTCGCGGAACTGGGGCCGCCGAGCACATCGTATGAATTGAGCACGATATGCGCTTTTGGATTGCCCGCGAGTTCCTGCTGCTGGAACGGCGGATTGCCGAAGTGCGCGTTGATCTCCGTGCCGCCCGCGATGAGCGCCGCGGCTGCGTCCGGATGCGGCACCGCTTGCGTGAGCTTGTCGAGGCGGTTGTATTCCTTGTCGCCCCATTGCTTCGCCGCCGCGTATTGCAGGACGCGCGATTGCACCGACACGCCGACTGCCGGCACCGCGATGCGATCCTTGTCGGTGAAATCGGCGATGGTTTTTACGCGCGGATCGTTCGATACGAGGTAATACGGGAAGTTGCCGAGCGACGCGACGCCCTTCACGTTTTGCCGTCCGTGCGTGCGGTCCCAGATCGTCAGCAACGGGCCGACGCCCGCCGCGGCGATATCGACCGAGCCGGACAACAGCGCATCGTTGACGCTCGATCCGCCCGACAGCTTCGCCCAGTCGACCTTGATATCGAGCCCTTCCTTCTTGCCTTCCTGCTCGATGAACTTCTGATCGCGCGCGACATTGAGCAGCAGATACACGACGCCGAATTGCTCGGCGATGCGCAACGTGCCTTCGGCATGCGCGCTCGCCGACGTGACGCCGATCGCGAGCGAAAGCGCCGCGACGAGCGCGCGTGCGCCGCCCTTCCCGGTTCGAGAATGCATCGATGAAACCCCGTAAAAATAGTGGCTTTTTAGAAAGGCGCGTCGCCTTCGATGGTCGTGCGATAGAGCTTGCGGCGCTGATCGTCGGGCGTGCCGGCGGCGAGATGCATCACCGAGCGGTTGTCCCAGAAGACCATGTCGCGTTCGCGCCATTGATGGCGATAGACGAACTCGCTTTGCGTGCTATGCGCGAAGAGTTCCGCGAGCAAGGCGCGGCTTTCGTCTTCCGGCAGACCGATGATGCGCGTCGTGAAATGCTCGCTCACGAAGAGCGCGCGACGCTTGGTTTCCGGATGCGTCCGCACGATCGGATGCGTCACCGGCTTGACTTGCGCGATCTGCTCCGCCGACAGATTCGGACGCCACGGACTGCGCTTTTGCAGCTCGCCGTATTTGGCGAGATAGGTGTGTTCGGCGACGCGGCCTTCGACTGCATCGCGCAGATGCGCGGGCAGCGTGTCCCACGCGAGATGCTGATTCGCGAACAGCGTGTCGCCGCCGGTCGCGGGCAATTCCTGCGCGTGCAGCATCGAGCCGAGACTCGGCTTGTCCTTGTACGAAAGATCGGAATGCCAGAAATGACCCGCATCGCCGAGACCGATCGGCTTGCCGTTCTCGACGATGTTCGACACGATCAGCACTTCCGGATGCCCCCCGAGCCCGAACTGATGCAGCACGTGAATCTGCAGCGGACCGAAGCGCTTGCTGAACGCGACCTGTTCGTCGGGCGTGATGCGCTGATCGCGAAACACGAGAACGTGATGTTCCAGATGCGCGCGATGGATGCGCGCGAAATCGGCTTGTGACAATGGCTTCGACAGATCGAGCCCGATGACTTCCGCGCCGAGCGGCGCATCGAACGGGCGAATCTCGATGGATTGATCGGCGGCAGCGTGCTCGGCAATGGGGGCAGTGAGAATCGTCACGTCGGACTAATGGCAATCGATAGCTTGGGGAAGCGATCAATCTAACGCGCGGCGATTCGCGCGGCAACGAAGCATCTGCGATTACGTTATGCGCCTATGAAATAAGGCGCGCTTCAGTCGCCGGCGATATCGAACGGCAATTCGACCTGCACCGGCTCGACGAAGCCGCTTTCGTCGCGCCCGGCGAGCGCGCTGACGCGTACGCCGAGCAGACGGATGCGGCGATCGAGCACGATGCGCTTCAGGCATTCGGTCGCGGCGCGGCGAATCTCGACGGGATCGGCGGTCGCGACGGGCACGGTCAGATCGCGCGTCACGGTGCGGAAGTCGTCGAAGCGCAGCTTGATGCCGACCGTGCGCCCGACGTAGCCCTTGCGCTGCAAGTCTTCGGCGACGCGCGTGCACAGCCCCGTGAACTCGGCGGAAAGCGTCGCGCGATCCTGCTTCGGATGAAAGTCCCGCTCGAAGGTCGTCTCGCGGCTCATCGACTTGGGCGTCGAAGTGACGACGACAGGCCGCTCGTCCTGCCCCTGCGCGATGCGCGCGAGCCAGGCGGCGTACGTGTGGCCGAAATGCGTCTGCAGGAAACCGGGATCGGCGGCGGCAATATCGCCCACGGTCACGATGCCGAGCGCCGCGAGCTTCTCGTTCGCCTTCGGTCCGATGCCGTTCACCTTGCGCGCGGCGAGCGGCCAGATGCGCGTTGGCAGATCGTCCATCGTGAGGATGGTGAGACCGTCGGGCTTGTCGAGTTCGGAGCCGATCTTCGCGAGCAGCTTGTTCGGCGCGATGCAGATCGAGCAGGTGAGACCCGTCGCGTCGTGCACGGCGTCCTTCATGCGCTGGCCGATCTCGGCGGATTCGCCGGGTAGATCGCTGACATCGATATAAATTTCGTCGATGCCGCGATTCTCGATCTGCGTGGTGAACGTCGCGACGGCCGCCTTGAAAAGCCGCGAATAATGGCGATAGGACTCGAAATCGGTCGGCAGAAGAATTGCGTCGGGCGCGAGCTGGGCGGCTTTCATCATGCCCATCGCGGAAAAGACGCCGAACTTGCGCGCCTCGTAGGTAGACGTGGTGACGACGCCGCGACCCGCGTAATCGCGCAGACGCTTGAAGCGGCGCCTGCCGTCGGGCAACGTTTCAGGCGTGGCGCTGCGCCCGCCGCCGACCACGACGGGCATGCCGCGCAATTCCGGATAACGCAGAAGTTCGACCGACGCGAAGAAGGCGTCCATGTCGAGATGCGCGATGCGGCGCGGTGCGGATGTGGAGGACAGCGCGTCCATCGCGGCGACGAGAGCAGAAAAATGGCTTACTGTACATCCATACAGGTGTTCGCGCTAGAGGCCGCCTGTCGCGATGGCCGGCTCATTCCGGCGTGCGCTTTTCCGCGAGCGCGCGGCGGCAATCGTCGAAAACCTGCCGCACGACATCCGATTGATAGTTGAGGTCTTCGCTATCGAGAATTTCCTCGACGGCGTCGCGGGCCCAGTCGGCTTCGAGCATCGCGCAATGCTGCGTGGCGATGTCGCGGGCGATGGCCGCGAGCTTCGCGACCGTCAGCCAGTCCGCGAGCCGCTGATGACGGTCGAGCCACTTGTGCGCGGCCTGTACGTGAAACGAGGCCGCCGGCCAGTCGCCATTGAGGTAATACGCGCCGAGACTGCCGCATGTGAGCCAGCACAGCAACTCGACGCGGTCGCGGGCACTGAGGGTACGAGACACATCGTTCATGGCGGCCTTCACGAGAGACGATCGACGAATGCGAACAGCGCACAGTTCCGTATGAAACCCCTATTAAAACAAGATAGCACGGGATGGTGCGGCGCGGCAGTGCCTTCCCGCAGCGTGATCCGCGTCACGGTGCGTTGGCGAACGCTTCGTCATGCGAAGAGCAGCATCGCGCATGCCGCGAGTCGCTGCTTCGCGCTCTCATTCGCTGCTAATTCAGCGCGCATAACCTGCTTTCGTCGGCCCCACTCATCGGCCTGCATTCAACGACGGGAGCACATCATGTTTGAACGTCTCACTCACTCCATCGACCATCTCTTTTCGATCCGCACCGCGCAGGAAGCCCGCGACGACTATCTCGCATCGTCGAGCGATCTCGCGGATCTCGAACGGCGCATGCGTCAGATCGAAACGCAGGATCACGACTACAGCATGTATTTTTGCGGCGCGCTCGGCCGTCGATACGACGAGCATTGACCCGCGCCGCCGATGTCGCGCGCGCTATTTCGTTTCCTCGCGGCCGGCCTGGCCGAGCATCACCGTCCAGCCGAGGCCGCGCACGTTGCGGATCACGCCCGCGCCGAATTTCTTGCGCACCGAATGGATCAGCACGTCGACCGCGTTGCTCTCCACTTCCTTGCCCCAGCCGTAGAGACGGTCTTCGAGTTGATCGCGCGAGAAGATCGTGCCGGGACGTTCGAGCAGCGCGTGCATCAGCGCGAATTCACGCGCGGACAGCACGCCCGACGTCTCTCCGCACGTAAGCGTACGCTGATCGAGATTGAGGCAGAGCGAATCGTCGCCGAGGCGCGAGACCGCGTAGCCCGCCTTGCGGCGCAGCACCGCGCGGATGCGCGCCAGCAGTTCGGGCATGTCGAAGGGCTTGAGCAGATAGTCGTCGGCGCCGAGATCGAGGCCCTGGACGCGTGTGTCGAGATCGTCGCGCGCGGTGAGGATCAGCACCGGCGTCGCGTTGCCGGACGTGCGCGCCTGCCGCAAGAGTTCGATGCCCGTCATGCCCGGCAAGCCGAGATCGAGCAGCACGACGGTGTACTCGGCGGCGTTGATCGCCTCGCGGCCCGCGTTGCCGTCGCGGACCCAATCGACGGCGTAATCGGCGTCCTTGAGCGCACGCATCAGGCTCGTGCCGATCTGCACGTCGTCTTCGATCAGAAGAATTCGCATGTTCCACCCCGCGTCCCGCGAGAATGGCGCGCGCCACGCGCCCGGAATGCGGCCCGAAGGATCTGGGAAAACGGAAAACGCACGACCGGTCATTTTGAGTGTTCTACTGACCGGCGACGATCGCTTCGCGCCACGCAGCGAATGCATTGTAATCGGCGGAAAACAGCGCGCAAAACACTAAAGGTTCAACGCGGGCGATGGCACGCTTTCGCTCACTTCCTCGACCGGAAAACCGATCGAAGCGACGATGCCCGAGCGCCCGTCGCTGCGATTTTCGAGCGTCACGTCGCCGCCGTAACGCGCGGCAATCGCCTTCACGATCGACAGCCCCAGCCCGCTGCCCTCGATGTCCGGATTCGCGCGGAAAAAGCGGTCGAACACGCGCGGCAGCAACGCTTCGTCGATGCCCGGCCCCGTGTCGACGACATCGATCCAGACCATGTCGCCATCGCGCCGCGTGCGCAGGTCGATGGTGCCGCCATCGGGCGTATAGCGCACCGCGTTCGACACGAGATTCTTCACCGCCATGCCGATGTCGGTTTCCACCGCGCGCACGTGCGCGTTCACCATTTCCTCCGCGCCGATATCCATGCCGCGCGACAAGGCGATCGGCAGCACGTCGGCGACGGCGGCCGTGACCACGTCCGCGATGTTCACGCGCGCGAGCGGCGCGCCGTTCATCGGCGCATCGGCGCGCGCCATCCGCAAGAGTTGCGTAATCAGCTTGCCGCTGCGCGCGATGCCCTTGCGCAACTCCTGAAAGCGCTCCTGATTGCCGGGATAGATATGCGGCGCGAGATTGTCGGCCTGAAGCTGCAGCGCGGTGAGCGGCGTGCGCAATTCGTGCGCGGCATCGGCGATGAACTTGCGCTCCTTCTCGATCGATGTCGCGAGGCGCTCGATCATCGTGTTGATCGAATGGATGAAGGGCGCGATTTCCGTGGGCACGCCGACGGTCGGCAGCGGCTGCAGATGACCCATGTCGATGGCGCGGACTTCCTCGCCCAGCTCGTTCAACTGACGCAGCGAGCGCCGCACGACGAGCGCGACCGCGATCCACACGAGCGGCAAA
Source organism: Caballeronia sp. ATUFL_F1_KS4A (assembly GCF_023630905.1). Classification (NCBI taxonomy): domain Bacteria; kingdom Pseudomonadati; phylum Pseudomonadota; class Betaproteobacteria; order Burkholderiales; family Burkholderiaceae; genus Caballeronia; species Caballeronia sp. ATUFL_F1_KS4A. The sequence goes on from NZ_JALQEB010000031.1 coordinate 41,589, forward strand.
AGCACCGCGATCGGCCAGAGCGTTTGCGTCGCGGCTTCCTGCGTGATTTCGCGCCGGATCGACGAGCGCTGCGCGACCTGGATCGTCATCGTCGGCTCCTGGCGCGTGAACATGCGCCAATGCTCGCCGTTGACGTCGACGCCGGAAAAACCCGGCTGCGCGTCGCGCGGAAAGTGCAGCGACGGGTCGGTCGTGCGGAAAGGCAGCGCCTCGCCCGGCTTCCACACCACGGCGACGACGTCGCGCTCGTCCTGGGTGCCGCGTGCGGGATTTTTCGGCAGGCTGTCGGCGAGTCCGTCGCGCAGACGCGCGGCCACTTGTTCGAGCCGCATGTCGAGCAGCGCGCTCATGCCGGTCTTGCTCAACTGATACGAACTCACGCCCTGCACGACGCCGATCACGCTGACGAGCAGCCCGAGCGCGAGCACCAGCTGATTCTTCAGTGATTTGATCATGCGAGTCCGCCGCTTCGGAAGGGAACGGGGCAAAGCTGCAGCCCGTTCGATTTTAGGCGACATTCCCGGGGATTTCGGTCTGAAAGACGACATGTGCGTGGCAGATGCGCCTAAGCGCGGAAAAAAATGCGCCGGTCCGAATCACGGCCGGCGCCAAGGGCTGAGGAGAATACGTGAAACGGGCCGCCGGATTGCTCGGGGAAGCATGCTGCCCGTCCACGTACAGAAGGTAGGCCCGAAGAATTAGCGTTGAATGAGCGCGCAAATGCGCATCGAGCAGCGATTCGCGCGGCGGGATAACATTGCATCCGGCGCTTTCTCATCGGCGACATTGCTCCGGCTGCAAGGAATCCGCAAGCCGGGGCGTCGCCGCCGCATCTTCATTTTTCGAGCATGGCCTGTCTGCGCGCATCGTTGTCTCGTACGCGCGGCGGGCGATATGCCTTCCTGCCCGCATGTCACAGAACAGCAAAACCGTCCGTCCCCTCGTCATCGGCGCGGTGATGGCCTCGATGGCCATGGTCGCGATCGAAGCCACCATCGTCTCCACCGCGATGCCGCAAATCGCGACGCAGCTCGGGGGCCTCAATCTGTATAGCTGGGTGTTCTCGTCGTTCCTGCTCACGCAGACGGCGCTCACGGTCGTGTTCGGCAAGCTCGCCGATCTCTACGGCCGCAAGCCGGCGATCCTCGCGGGCATCGCGATCTTTCTGATCGGCTCGGTGCTCGCGGGCTTCGCGTGGTCGATGCCCGCGATGATCGTCTTCCGGCTGATTCAGGGCGTCGGCGCGGGCGCGATCCTGCCGGTCGCGCTGACGGTCGTCGGCGATCTCTATCCGGCGCGCGAGCGCGGCAAGGTGCAGGGCTATCTCGCGAGCGTGTGGGCCGTGTCCGCCGTGCTCGGGCCGATGGTGGGCGGCCTGCTGATTCGCCAGTTCTCGTGGGCGTGGATCTTCTGGATCAACGTGCCGATCGGCATACTGGCCGCGCTGCTTTTCACGCTCTTTCTGCACGAGGAAAAGCGCCACGACCGTCCGGCGATCGATCTCGCGGGCGCGTTCTTCTTCACCGCCGCCGTCGCCGCGCTGATGATGGCGCTCACCGACGCCGGCCACGCGAGCAATGCGCGCGTCGGCGTGGAGATCGGCGTGTTCGTGCTCGCGATCGTGTGCTTCGTGATTCAGGAGCGCCGCGCCGCCGATCCGATGATCTCGTTCAGGCTGTGGTCGCATCGGCCGATTGCCGCGAGCAACGTCGCGACGGTCCTCGCCGGCATGGCGATGATGGGCCTCACCACTTTCCTGCCGATGTACGTGCAGGGCGTGATGCATCGCACGCCGGTGGAAGCGGGCCTCGCGCTCACGATGATGATGATCGGCTGGCCGAGCGGCGCCACTTTCACGTCGCGCGCGTTCAGCCGCATCGGCCTGAGGCGTCTGTTGATGATCGGCCCGGTCTTCATTCCGCTGGGCGCGTTGCCGTTCGTGCTGCTCGGTCCGCAATCGAGCCCGGTCTGGGCGGGCGTCGGCTCGGCGGTGCTGGGCTTCGGCATGGGCATCACGAGCGTGTCCTGCCTCATCCTGATACAGGAAATCGTGCAGCCGATGGAACGCGGCAGCGCGACGGCATCGAACCTCTTTTCGCGCAACCTCGGCAATACGCTCGGTGCAGCCGTGTTCGGCGCGGTGCAGAACTACGGCCTCACGCACACGGCCGGCCTGCCGCCCGTTCATGCGGATCAGCTGAAGCAACTGCTGTCGTCCGTGCCCGGCGACTTCGCGATGAACAACGAGATTCGCCTCGTGCTGCACCATTCGCTGCATCTGACCTTCACGGCGATGTTCGTGATCGCGCTAGGCACCGTGATTTCGATGCTGTTCATGCCGAAGATCGACATCGGGCGCGCGAAGGGCACGGTCGAGACGGTCGGCGCGGCCGATGCGAAAAACGCCGCAAATCAGGCGTTTCATTGAACGCGCCGCGTCCCGCCGAGACGACCGGCGGAACGCGGTCTCATGCAAAAAGCGCTCAATCCTGCGCCTGAATGAGCGGGCTGTCCTGCTTCGCCTTCCCGGCGCCTGCATCGTTGCCTGGCTGAGCGTCCTGCGCGATCGTCTGCATGTTCATGCCTTGCTGCGAGACGGGCGCGCCTTCCATCGGCGAATAGTGCGGCGCGGGGCCGTATCCGCTTGCGAGCGCGTAGGAAGCGCATGCGAGCGCCGCGACGAAGATGATGCCTTTGAGATTGCCGGTCATGGTAGTGCTCCTGAGGGTTTCACGAATCCACTTCATCGGCCTCGTCGCACTGCCTGCCCAGCACCGACCTTCTGAAATGTGAACGCAGTCTACGTGCGTGCATCGGCGTTGAAATCCCTCCAAAAGACCGGCTGAAAACGGGTGGTGCGATCGCCGCGCGCCGTTTCGCGGCCCGGCACGCCGATAGCTACGCTCACTAAAGGCATGGCAGCGATGCCGGGGCTCCGGGTAGACTGTGGCGTCGGCGGACCTTTTGTCCAGGAAACGTCCGCCGCTGCGCCGACCACCCGAACCATGACCAGACCTAAAGCCGACTCGCCCCTCGACCTCGCCCGCCACGCGCCATCCGAGCCCGCCATGAGCGAGCCGCAGTATCACGCGCTCGTCGATGCGATCGAAGACTGCGCGATCTTCATGCTCGACCTGAGCGGCCGCATCACGAGCTGGAATAAGGGCGCGCGCAAGATCAAGGGCTATGAGGCGCACGAAATCATCGGACAGCATCTGTCGCGCTTTTACACGGCGGAATCGGTGGCGCGCGGCTGGCCCGAGTACGAGCTGAAGCAGGCCTACGCGACCGGGCGCTTCGAGGACGAAGGCTGGCGCGTGCGCAAGGACGGCACGCTGTTCTGGGCGAATGTCGTCATCACGGCGGCGCGCAATACGCAGGGCGAGATCATCGGCTACGCGAAGTACACGCGCGATCTCACCGCGAAGCGCGCCGAGGAAGAGAAGCTGCGGCTCTCGGAAGAGCGCTTTCGTCTGCTCGTGGAAAGCGTCAGCGATTACGCGATCTTCATGCTCGATCCGGCCGGCCATATCGCAAGCTGGAATACGGGCGCGATGCGAATCAAGGGTTATCAGCCGTCGGAGATCCTGGGCAAGCACTTTTCGATGTTCTATTGCCCCGAGGATCTCGAAGCCAACCTCCCCGAGATCGAACTGCAGACCGCGATCCGCACGGGCCGCGTGGAGAGCGAAGGCTGGCGCGTGCGCAAGGACGGCTCGCTCTTCTGGGCGAACGTGGTGATCAACGCGGTGTACGACGAGCATCGCGTGCTGCGCGGCTTCGCGAAGGTCACGCGCGACATGAGCGACAGAAAGCGCCTCGATCAGCTCGAAGTGTCGTCGCGGCGCATCAGCGAGTTTCTCGCAACGCTCGCGCACGAGTTGCGCAATCCGCTGGCGCCGGTGCGCAATGCGATCGGCGTGATGCAGATGGAAAGCGACGTGCCGGAACGCATCGCCGCATGCCGCGACATCATCGACAGACAGACTTCGCATCTCGGCCGGCTCGTCGACGATCTGCTCGACATGGGCCGCATCACGACCGGCAAGATCGATCTGCGCATGACGCGCGTGGACGTGAGCGAGATCGTCGCGCGCAGCATCGAGCTCGTGCATCCGTTCACCGACGAACGCGCGCAGAACGTCGTCACCAAGCTGCCGTCCGAGCCCGTTCATGTGATGGGCGACATCACGCGGCTCGTGCAGGTCGTGCAGAACCTGTTGAACAACGCGTCGAAGTTCTCGCCGCGCGCCAGCACGATCCGCGTCGAAGTCGAGCGCGAGGCGACAGCGCTGCTGCTGAAAGTGATCGACAAGGGGCGCGGCATCTCGCAGAAGGGTCTCACGTCCATCTTCGATCTGTTCGTGCAGGAGGATCACTATCTCAATCCCGGCGAGGCGGGCCTCGGCATCGGGCTGACGCTGTGCCGGTCGATCGTCGAGATGCACGGGGGGTCGATCAGCGCGGCGAGCGCCGGACCGAATCAGGGCAGCACGTTCGTCGTGCGCCTGCCTTACGCGTCCGACCACGATGCGCCGCGGCCGCATCGCGTGCTCGCGCAGACTGCGACGCTAGGCACGGGCGGCGGCCTGCGCATCGTCGTGATCGACGACAACCAGGATTCCGCCGACAGCCTCGCGCTGCTCTTGCAGATGAAAGGCCACGACGTGCGTACCGCGTATCACGGCAAGGAAGGACTCGACGTGATCCGCCATTTCCCGCCGCAACTGATTCTGCTCGATCTCGCCTTGCCCGACATGGACGGTCACGCGGTGCTGCGCGCGCTGCGCTCGCAGCGGCTCATCGGGCGTGCGACGGTGGTCGCGATGACGGGCTTCGGACAGGACAGCGACAAGGAACGCTCCGCGCAGGCGGGCTTCGACGCGCATCTGGTGAAGCCGGTGGATTTCGACGTGCTGGACCGGTTGCTGGAGGAGGTGGCGAAGCGGTGAGGGCGATCACGCCCTCACCACCCGCAACGGAAAAATCACCCGCGACGCGATCAGCCCCAGCGCGCCGCCGAGCAGCGTTTCCCACGCGCGCGCCGTCAGCAGTTCGAGCGAATGCACGCCGCTCGCCGCGAGCGTCACGATGAGCACGAACGCGAACGCGCCGCACGCGATGTCGTATCGCTCCGGCAGCGCCATCGCATAGGCGATCATCGCGAACGCGGACAGAATCCACACGACGAGCGGCCAATGTTCCGCGAGCGGCAGACACACGATGCCGATCGGCACGCCGACAAGCGTCCCGTAGATGCGCCGCCGTACGCGCTCCGCCGTCCCGACCGCCGACGTCGCGACGACATACACGCAAGCCGTGATCGCCCACGCCGATTCCGCGAGCCCGAACAGGCGATTCAACGCCACGACGACGAGCGCGCCGCACGCCGCCTGCAGACCCATCGCGAAGGCGGGCGAGATCGCGTCCCGACCGTAAGCGGGCTCCGACGCCAGCGCGGGCAGCACGACCGGATGCTCGGCCGGTCCGCTCAGCACGCGCGGCACGATCGCCGCGAGCATGCCGATCAGTAACGCGAGCAGGATCGCCCAGGAATCGCCGGGGCGCAGATCCATCCCGTAAGCGAGGAGCTGGCCGATATAGAGCTGCGAGCCGACGCCCGCGCCCGTCATCCCGAAGCGCTTCAGATAGCCCGCGAGGAACGCGCCCGTCACGAGAATCAGCTCGGCGCCGCCGCGTCCGGTTTCACGAAGCATCGGCGCAAAAAACGTGAAGGTGAACGCGCCGAACGCAGCCGCGACGCACAGAATGACGAGATCGCGGCTCGACTCCAAACGCGTCGTGCGCGCCTCGGACACGCTCGCCCACAGCGCGAAGCCGCCCGCGAGCGCGCCCACCGACACACCCGCCGGCACGCTTTGCGTCACGTCCTGCAGCGCGCCGAGCGCCGCCGCCAGCCCGTACGCGGTCACGAGCCGCAATCCCTTGATGCGCCGATGCGTGCCCGGATCGACGCGATCGAGCCACGCGAGCACGGCCTGCACGCGCTGCACGAGCGCTTGCACGATCGTCAGCGACGAATCCGCGAGACGCGCTTTCGCGTCGCCGATGGGCTGCTCGTCATCCATTGGCTCCCCCACAGGTAACGCACCTGCCACGCATTCTAGGACGCGTTGCGCCTGCGCGCGCGTTTGACGGCCGCAATCGGCCCGCCGCGCTGCGCCGCTTCGACGATGCAGCCCGCGAGGCGCGCCGCCGCATCCGGCTCGTCCGCGCGCACGCGCCGCGCGCGCTCCACAAGCCCGATCTCGCGATGAAACGTGTCGCCGCCGAGATCGAGCGCGACCGCGCCGCGCGGCCACGCGCCGATGCCGTCCGATACCGGCACGAGCGCCACGCCCAGCCCGCGCGCCACCAGTTGCGCGATGCCCGGTAGCTCGTCGACCTCGATCGAATCGCGCACGGCGATGCGGCGCTTCGTCAGAAACATGTCGACTTGCCGGCCGCCGAACGAGCGCCGGTCGTATCGGATGAACGGCTCCGATTCGATCAGCGCGCGCCAGTCGGCGCCCTTCTTCGCGGCAGGTACGAGCAGCACGAACGGCTCGACGGCGAGCGTGCGCCATTGCAGCTCCGCGGGCAGCGAAAACGGCGGGCGGATCATCACGGCCATGTCCATCTCGCCTGCATCGACGCTTGCGAGCAGATTGAGCGACACGCCCGGCACGAGCCGGATGCGCCACGCCGGCAGCATGCGCCGGAACGCGCCGATGGCATCGGGCAAAAGCGCCGCATGCGCCGACGCGATCGCGCCCACCGAAAGCGAGCCGCCGCGCCCGTCCTCGCCTTCCGGCTCAGCGAGGCGCGCGTACAGCGCGATCAGTTCATCGGCGAGTTCGAGCGTGCGCTTGCCGGCATTGTTGAGCGTCGCGGAGCGGCCCGTCCTGTCGAACAGCTTCGCGCCGAGATGCGCTTCGAGGCGCTGCATCTGCGCGCTCACGGCCGATTGCGTGAGGCCGATCTGCGCGCCTGCGCCCGCGAAAGTGCCGTGGCGCGCCACCGCGATGAAAGTCCGGAGTTCGCGCAGCATGTCGATTCATCGAAAATATTTGGGCTGACTCCAGAAATATATCGTTTTTCAACACAAATATTTATTAATAAACTTTGGTTCCAGTTCCCATGAACGTCGATTGAAGGACTCAACTCCATGAGCACGACCCAGCACGCCATGCCGCCGTTCCATCTCGCGTTTCCCGTTCATAGCCTCGCGGCCGCGCGCGAGTTCTACGGCGAACTGCTCGGCTGCCCGGAAGGCCGCAGCTCCGACGCATGGGTGGATTTCGATTTCTACGGCCATCAGATCGTCGCGCATCTCGCGCCGGAGGAATGCGGACATCGCACGACGAGCGCGGTCGATGGCGACGCCGTGCCGGTGCGCCACTTCGGCGTGGTGCTGTCCATACCGCAGTGGAACGAGCTCGCCGACAAGCTGCGCGCGGCGGGCACGCGCTTCATCATCGAGCCGCATGTGCGCTTCAAGGGCGAAGTCGGCGAACAGGCGACGATGTTCTTCCTCGATCCGTCGGGCAATGCCGTCGAGATCAAAGCGTTCGCCGATATGTCGTCGCTCTTCGCGAAATAAAAAACGGGACGCCGCGCGGCGTCCCGTTCGTCATTGCAGCGCGCTTTACTGGCCGGAGCCGCTCGCGCTGACCGGGGCGCCCGGACCGCTCGGCGTCGCGGTGCCGCCCGGTTGCGTGGACGGACCCGAGTTCATCGTGCTCTTGTGCGTCTTCTTCGAATGCGTCGATTTATGCGCGTGCGCGTTCGGCTGCGCGGGCTGCGTCGTGGTCTGCGCGTTGTCGCCGGCCTGCAGGCCCGTGTTCGAGCTCGGCGGATTGTCCTGCGCGAAAGCGGACGCGCACACCAGCGCGAAAGCGCCGGCAGCGGCGGAAAGGGCGAAACGTTTCATATCGAAGACTCCTGTTGGCGGTTGCGAAATGCGATGCTCACGGCTTGTTCTGCCTGCTGGCCGCCGCGCTTCACGCGAGCGGCCGTTCGCACGTCAGGAGTCAGCACGCGACATGCCACGGTCTGACGATTCGCCAACGTCTTCGCGTCTTCGTGTCAGGTTTTGAAGACCGCGATGGCGCGCTTCAGCTCTTCGGCCTGCGTCGCGAGCGCGGCGGCGGCGGCCGTCGCCTGTTCGACGAGCGCGGCGTTCTGCTGCGTGACCGCGTCCATCTGCACGATCGCGACGCCGACCTGCTCGATGCCCTGCGTCTGCTGCGTCGACGCCGACGAGATCTCGTTCATGATGTCGGTCACGCGCGAAACGGACGTGAGAATCTGCTTCATCGTGTCGCCGGATTGCTGCGCGAGGTCTTGCCCCGCCGTGACGTTCGTCACCGATTCGTCGATGAGCGTCTTCACATCCTTCGCGGCCGCCGCGCAGCGCTGCGCGAGCGCCCGCACTTCCGATGCGACCACCGCGAAGCCGCGCCCGTGCTCGCCCGCACGCGCCGCTTCGACGGCCGCGTTCAACGCGAGGATGTTGGTCTGAAACGCGATGCCTTCGATCACGCCGATGATGTCGACGATCTTCTCCGAGCTGCCCGCGATCTTGTCCATCGTCGCGACGACGCCGAGCACGACGCCGCTGCCGCTTTCCACCGTCGACGATGCGCTCGCCGCGAGCTGGCACGCTTCGCCGGCGTTATCGGAGTTCAGACGCACGGTCGACGTGAGCTCTTCCATGCTCGACGCCGTTTGCGCGAGCGACGCGGCCTGCTCTTCCGTGCGCGACGAAAGATCGTGATGGCCGTCCGCGATTTCGCGCGACGCCGCCGTGATGCCGTCCGCGACGAGCTTGATCTGCGCGATCGTCTGCGTGAGGCGCGATTGCATCGTGTGCATCGAATGCATGAGGCTCGAATCGTCGCCGCGCTGCACTTGCACGGTCTGCGCGAGATCGCCGGCCGCGATGCGCTGGCAGACGACGGCCGCATCGCGCGGGTCGCCGCCGATGCTCTTCAGCACGCCGCGGATGATGAGCGTCATCGCGACCGTCAGCGCCGCGCCGATCACGCCGATCAGCAGGAGCGACTTGAGCACGATGGCATGGAAGGCGCGATCGATGTCGTCGATCCACGCGCCCGTGTAGACGTGCCAGTCCCATTCCTGCACGTAATCACCGTACGTGACCTTGGGCAGCGGTTCCTGCTCGCCCGGTTTCGGATACGAATACGTCGTGATATGCGAGCCGTCGAGACCGTGCTTGACGATCTCAGCGGTGAAGTGCTTGCCCGTGCTATCGACGAAATCGTTGATCTTGCCCTCGGAGTGCGGACGCGGCGGATCGAGCACCTGCCACATCTTCGAATCGATGATGCCGACATAGCCGCTCGTGCCGTAGCGGATCGCGCGCACGCTCGCGATCGCGCGTTTCTTCGCTTCGTCTTCGGGCAGCGCGCCGCTTTGCGCCTGCTTCACATAGAACCTGACGACGCTCGCCGCCGACTGAACCTGTTCGGCGAGCGCGCCTTCGCGGTTGTTCATCAGCGAATGTTTCGTGGAGATCGCGTTGAGCGCGCACAGAAGAATCAGACTGAGCCATACGAAGCCCACGATGCTCATGAGCTTGGTCTTGAAAGAAAGTTTTTTCACGATCTGGTTGTAATAGCCGATGGACGCGCCGGGGCAGGCGCTCGCTTTGCGGCTTCCGATCGCGGGCGATTTTACGTTTGCGTGAGCGGGTGCGACGCCGCGTCGTTATCGAAAGCTGCGTGCAATTTAACGGCAAGGCGCGTCGAATCTTGAGGCGCGGAACGCGGCGCACAAAGCAAAACGCCCCGCATGACCGAAGTCATGCGGGGCGTCGGTCCATGCTGCTTCAGTGCCCGACCGGCTCTGTCGATTTCAGGTCGCTCGCCATCGCCGTTTGCGGATGCGCGGCCTGCTTGATGAGCAGCGCGACCGCCGAAACGATGCCCGCCACCGCGATCGTCGCGAAGATGCCGCCGAACGTGAAATGCAGACGCGTCAGCTCGGCGACGAGGAACGATCCCGCGATGCCGCCGAAGCGCCCGATGCCGAGCATCCACGCGACGCCCGTTCCGCGCCCTTGCGTCGGATAGAACGCCGCGGCGAGCGCGGGCATCGACGATTGCGCGGTGTTCATCAGCACGCCCGCGACAAACACGACGAGCACGAGCATGCCGACATTGCCCGCCGCCTGGCCGATCAGATACACGCTCACGGCGGTCAGCGCGTAGCACGCCGCGATGATGCGGTTCGCGTTGAACTTGTCCATTAGCACGCCGCACAGCACCGCGCCGACGCCGCCGAGCGGGAACAATGCGGAAATGAGCGTCGCCTTTTGCGGCGGCAGGCCCGACTCCTTCAGCAGAATCGGCATCCAGTTGATCGACGCGTAGAAGATCACGAGGCCCATGAAATACGTGAGCCACAGCATGATCGAGCCGACGAGATACGAGCGCGACAGCACCACGCTGATGCCGCTCTGTCCCGTCGCGGCGGGCGCGGCCTCGGTCATGAAGAACGAGCCGGCGTTCATCGCGTCGGACGAAATGCGGGCGAGCGTCGCGCGAATCTTCTCGACGGGCTTCGACTTCGCCACCATGTAGCGCACCGATTCCGGCAACGTGACGATCAACAGCACCGACAGCACGAGCGGCGCGATGCCGCCGAGCATCAGCACGCTGCGCCAGCCGAACTGCGGAATCATCCACGCGGCGAGAAAGCCGCCGAACGCCGCGCCGAGCGGAAAGCCGCAGAACATCAGATTGATGAGCGTCGCGCGGCGGCTGTCCGGACAGAACTCGCTCATCATCGTGACGGCGTTCGGCATCGCGGCGCCCAGCCCCAGGCCGGTGATGAAGCGCAGCGTCGTCAATTGCGTGAGGTCGGCCGAGAACGCCGACGCGAGACACGCGACGCCGAAGATCAGCACCGACGAAAGCAACATCGCGCGGCGGCCGAGCTTGTCGGACAGCGGCCCGGACAACAGCGCGCCCGCGGCGAGGCCGAACAGCGCGGCGCTCAAGACGGGCGCGAGCGCCGGACGGCTGATATGCCATTCGGCGACGAGCGACGGCGCGATAAAGCCGATCGCGGCGGTATCGAAACCGTCCAGCAGCACGATCACGAAGCACATCACGAAGATGAGCCACTGAAACGGCGAGAACGGATGCTCGTTGATGAACGTCTGTACGTTCACGGCAGGACTTCTACTCACTTCATTCCCTTTTCGGTGATGGGCGCGCGCCTCGCAAGGCCGCGTCCCGGAACTGAAACCGCTTCCCGCCGCCGTTCTTGTTGTTGTCGTGCGAGCAGCGAACCCCGGTCAAACCGCATGGAAATCGGAGAAAAGTTCGTTAGACGAACACCGATTCACATAGCGAACTCGCGAGTGAGGGTACTGAAGAAGTTTGCGCTTCGTCAACGCGGGCTTTCCCGCGTATGACGAAGCGCTGACGTGTGGCTGTCAAAAGGCAGCGAATCTGCGGACAGTCAGGAGACGCGCCGCCCCGCGCGATACGTTTCGCGCGGCACCTGCAGGCCGTCCACCGAGGCGACGCGCACGAAGTCCGCGCGCAGGCCCGTGGCGATCGCGCCGCGGTCCGCGAGACCCGCCGCGTGCGCGGGCGCCCACGAAACGGTCGCGACGGCGCGCGGCAGCGACCAGCCCGCCTTGGCGACGAGATCGAACACCGCGATCAGCAGACTCGACGGCACGTAATCCGACGACAGAATATCGAGCAGCCCTTCGTGCGCCAGTTCGAGCGCCGACACGTTGCCCGAATGCGAGCCGCCGCGCACGACGTTCGGCGCGCCCATGATCGTCGCGATGCCGTGTTCGCGCGCGGCGCGCGCCGCTTCGAGCGTCGTCGGGAATTCGGCGAGCGCGATGCCGTCGCGCGCCGCTTCCTCGACATGCTCGACGAGCGTGTCGTCGTGGCTCGCAAGCGAGATGTTCAGGCTCTTGCAGCGCGCGACGAGTTCCGCGCGATGTTTCGCCGCGTAACGCGCCTGATGATCCGCGAGTTCGGCGAGGATTTTCTTCGCGTGCTCGTCGCTCCATTTGCCATGACGTTCCTGATACTTGCGCCACTTCTCGTGATCCTGCCACTGACGCTGGCCGGGCGTGTGATCCATCACGGATGCAAGCCGGAAAAGCGGATCGGACGAAAGCAGGTCGAACACTTCGACGACATCCGTCGTGCCGACTTCGCATCGCAGATGCAGGAAGTGATCGGCGCGCAAGAGATCGCGCGCGACGAACTTGCCGATCGACTTCGCGCATTGCACCTGAAGCTCGCGGCCGCGCACGCCGTCTTCGGGACGCGAACCGACGCCGAGCGCATCGAACACGGTCGTGATGCCCGCCGACGCCACTTGCGCGTCATGCACGATGATCGCCGCTTCGTGATTCCACAGCACGCCGGGGCGCGGCGCGAGATGCTTCTCGATGTTGTCCGTATGCAGCTCGACGAAGCCGGGCAACAGATAATCCCCGTCCCAGTCGTGCGCCTCGCGCGCCGCCGTATTGCCCGGCGCAATGTCGGCGATGCATCCGTCCTCGACGCGCAAGGTGCCCACGAAATCCTCGTCGCGCGTCACGATGCGCGCATTTGTTATCAGCATGTCTGCAACACTCCGGAATCGGTTTGATGAGCGATGGCCGCGCTCGATGCGAGCCGCACGATGCGGGTCGCGACGCGCTCGCGCGTGTCTTCGTCGTGAAAGATGCCGACGATCGCCGCGCCCTGCTCGCGCGCCTCGACGATCAGACTGGCGACCACGTCGCGGTTTTCGGCATCGAGCGACGCAGTGGGTTCATCGAGCAACAACAGCGGATGCGCCGCGATCAGTCCGCGCGCGATGTTCACGCGCTGCTGCTCGCCGCCCGAGAACGTCGCGGGCGCGAGCGTCCACAAACGGCGCGGCACGTTGAGGCGTTCGAGCAACGCGCTCGCACGCTTACGTGCTTCGTCTTCATCGACGCCGCGCGACACGAGCGGCTCCGCGACGAGATCGAGCGACGACACACGCGGAATCGCGCGCAGGAACTGGCTCACGTAACCCATCGTCGTGTTGCGCAGCCGGATGATCTCGTGCGGCGCGGCGTCGGTCAGCATCGTATGACGCGAGGGCTTGCTGTCGTCGCGAATCGCGATCGTGCCGCGCGTCGCGAGATAGTTGCCGTACATGCAGCGCAGGAACGTGCTCTTGCCCGCGCCCGACGCGCCCGCGAGCACGACGCATTCGCCGCGTTCCACATCGAGCGATACGCCCGACAGCGCGGCGATACGCGCGCCGCCCTGCTGATGCAGTGTGAAAGTCTTTTCGATGCCGATTGCGCGCAGCATCAGCTTGTCGTTGGTGATGAAGGAATCGTGTGTCATCGGTCGAACCTCAAACAGGCAGCACGGACGCGACGAGCGTCTGCGTATAAGGATGTTGCGGATCGTCGAGCACCTGATCCGTCAGCCCGCTTTCGACGACGCGCCCGTCCTTCATCACCATCAGCCGATGCGCGAGCAGACGCGCAACGCCGATATCGTGCGTGACGATCACGGCCGCGAGATGCAGCTTGCTCGTGAGCGTGCGCAGCAAGTCGAGCAGACGCGCCTGCACCGATACGTCGAGGCCGGCGGTGGGTTCGTCCATGAACACGAGGCGCGGTCCCGTCACCAGATTACGCGCGATCTGCAGACGTTGTTGCATGCCGCCCGAAAATGCCGAAGGCAATTCGTCGATGCGCGCGGCATCGAGTTCGACGCGGCTCATCCAGTCGGCGGCCGTCTCGCGCAGACGGCCATAGTGACGCGCGCCGATCGCCATCAGCGGCTCGCCGATGTTCGCGCCCGCCGATACGTTGCGACGCAATCCGTCGCGCGCGTTCTGATGCACGAAGCCCCATTCGGTGCGCGACAAAAGACGCTTGCGCGGCTCCGCGAGCGTCAGCAGATCGAGCGCTTCGCCTTCGCGCGTCGTGTAGGTGAGCGCACCGCCGTCGAGGTCGCTGCGCAACGCGAGCGCATTCAGCAACGTCGATTTGCCCGATCCCGATTCGCCGACGATGCACAGCACTTCGCCCGGATGAACATCGAGATCGACATCGACGCACCCGCCGCGTCCTTCATAACGCTTCGTGAGGCGCGTCGCTTTCAGGAGTGCGTTCATCGCGTCACCTCTTCGTCGTCGCGACGGCTATGGCAGTAATCGCTGTCGGAGCAGACGAACATGCGCGTGCCCTGATCGTCGACGATCATCTCGTCGAGAAAGCTATCGTGCGAGCCGCACAGCGCGCACGCGTGCTCCCACTTCTGCACGCTGAAGGGATGATCCTCGAAATCGAGGCTCTTCACTTTCGTATATGGCGGAATGGCATAGATGCGCCGCTCGCGGCCCGCGCCGAAAAGCTGCAATGCGGGATTCATGTGCATCTTCGGATTGTCGAACTTCGGGATCGGCGAAGGCGACGTCAGATAGCGGCCGTTCACGAGCACCGGGTAATCGTAGGTCGTCGCGATGCTGCCGTGCTGCACGATATCCTCATAGTATTTGACGTTGATGAGGCCATAGTCCGCGAGCGCGTGCAGCTTCTTGCACTCGGTCACGCGCGGTTCGAGGCGGAACAGCGGCTCGGGCATCGGCACCTGATACACGATGATCTGCTTGTCCGTGAGCGGCGTCTCGGGAATGCGGTGACGCGTCTGCACGATGCTCGCATCGGCGGTGCGCGTGGTGGTCGCGACGCCCGCGGTGCGCGCGAAGAAGCGGCGAATGTTCACCGCGTTCGTCGTTTCGTCGGAGCCTTGATCGATGACCTTCAGCGTATCGCTTGCACCGATGATCGCGGACGTGACCTGCAGGCCGCCCGTGCCCCATCCATACGGCAGCGGCATTTCGCGCGATGCGAACGGCACCTGATAACCCGGCACCGCGACCGCCTTGAGCAACGCGCGGCGAATCATGCGCTTGGTCTGCTCGTCGAGGTACGCGAAGTTATAGCCTTCGGTGAGTGCGTTCATGCCGCATTCTCCTTGTTGTCGTCCGAACCGTGCGCGGCGCGCAAACGGCGCAGCAGTTCCAGCTCGGATTGAAAATCGACGTAGTGCGGCAACTTCAGATGCTGCACGAAACCGGATGCTTCCACGTTATCGCTGTGATACAGCACGAACTCGGGATCCTGCGTCGGTGAACCGACGGCTTCGCCGAGTTCTTCGGCACGCAACGCGCGATCCACGAGCGCCATCGCCATCGCCTTGCGCTCAGAGTGGCCAAACGCGAGACCATAGCCTTGCGTGAACGTCGGCGGCACATCGCCGCTGCCCGCGAACTGATTGATCATCTGACATTCGGTGATGTCGATATCGCCGATCTCGACCGCAAAGCCCAGTTCATCGACCATCATTTCCACCGCGACTTCGCCATGACGGATCTCGCCCGCAAACGGATGGCTGTGCGCGTAGCCGCGCTGCGTCGCATAGCCGACCGCGAGCAGAAAGCCTTCGTCGCCGCGTGCGAGGTTTTGCAGGCGCGTCGAGCGATCGGCGGGAAACGACAGCGGTTCGCGCGAAAGATCGCCCGGCTCGGGCGCGTTCTCGTGCGCGCGTTCCTGCTCGATCAGGCCTTCCTTGTCCAGCATCGACAACACGCGCGGCATCGCGCTCGCGTCCGTCTCTTTCGCCGAGATAGTTGCATTCGCAACTTGTTGGCCTTCGGCGAGCAAAGTGAAATCGAGCAGGCGTTGCGTGTAGTCGTACGTGCCGCCCAGCATCTGTCCGCCGGGAATGTCCTTGAAGGCCGCCGAGATGCGGCGCTCGACACACATCGCTTCAGTATCGATCGGCAGCGTGTAGCCGAAACGCGGCAATGTCGTGCGATACGCACGCAGCAAAAAGATCGCTTCGACGAGATCGCCGGCTGCCTGCTTGATCGCGAGCGCGGCCAGGTCTTCATCGTAGACGGAGCCTTCCGTCATCACGCGCGCGACGGCAAGACGCATCTGCTCGCGAATCTGCGCGACGGACAACTCGGGGACGGAAACATCGCCGCGACGCTTCTTCGCGAGCACGTCCCACGAACGTTCGATGGCGCGTTCGCCACCTTTGACCGCGACGTACATCAGTTCACCTCCACTTGCGTCGTGCGCGGCAGGCCGACGAGCGCGCCGCCCGCGACGAAGTAGCAATCGATGCCGCAAGGAAAGAGCGCCGTGAGCGCCGCGCGCTGACGCCAGAACTCGCGTGACAGGCCCGCAATGGCGACGCTGCGCGATTGCGCGATGCCTGGACCGCTCCACACGAGCGGCTCACCTTCGGTCAGCGACGGCACATGGATAAAGAGCGTCGCGGCATGCTCGGGAGATTCGGGTTCGCCGTGCGAGAAAGCATCGAGCGAAGGCATGTCGCGCGCATCGTCGATATAGACGAATGCGGCCTCGCGGCGATCGCGCGTCAAGCGCGCGCTCGCGTGAAAGCGCAGCGCATCGCCAAGCACGTTGTCTTCGCGCTCGATGAAAACCGGCGTCGAATAATCCGTCAGCGCGAGCAGCGACGCGAACGCCGCGAGCGGCACGCGCCCGGCGAGGCCATCGCGCATCGCATGGTTGTCCGGCAGCGCGGCATCGATCGCAACGATGCTGCCGGGCCGCGACAGCGCATCGAGCAATGCGCGGAACACGCGTTGCGCGTCGTGCACCGTGTCGTTGAAGCCGGGCACGAGCGTGGTCATGTCGATTCGCATCATTCGCCTCTCACCATCGTGAAGAATTCGACCTTCGTCGCGGCCGCTTCGGCTTCTTTGCGGCGTCGTTCATCTGCGATGCGCGCAGCCAGCGGCTCGATGAGTTGCGTCTGCAACTTGTCGGCGAAGCGCGGCATCTGCAGGAGGGCGTCCGCGAGCGCGGCGAGCGTCGCGCGTTCCTTGTCGCGCCCCATGTGCACGGCGACACCGACCGGCGCGCTGCCGTCATCGGCGATGAGACGAAGCGTGGCGCGCGTGACGGTCGTTTCGCCGAGGTTAAACGCATCGCCCGTGCCGCCGATGCGCCCGCGCACCATCGCAAGCCCGATATCCGGCGCGCGCAGCCACTCGTAGTCGGGCACCCGCGCGCCTTCGAGCGCCGCTTCGAGCGCATGTTGCAGCGCCTCGCGCGGCGTGCGGGCAAGCACCGCCATCCATTCGCGGCGGCCTCGCGTTGCGCGCGGCTCCATTGAAGTACTCATCGCATTCCCTTTGTCTGGAAGGATCGGATCATCGTCATGCTACTCGTTGTCTAGTCTAGTCGTCTAGACGTTTGGTCGTGTAGTAAGGCTTTCACATTTCCATCACGAGTTGCGCACTACAATCCGGGAGAACGACATTCAAACCGACAGGAATGACAGCGCAATGACATCCAACGAAAATGCGGCGCCTGGCGTTGCCGTGGAGCGCGGCGCGGGGGTCGCGGTCTGGCGGCAGATCGAGCAGATACTCGCCGCCGAGATTGCCGCGAAGAGCTTCGGCGACGAAGGACGCCTGCCGAGCGAGGCGGAACTCGCCAAGCGTTTCGACGTGAACCGTCATACGGTTCGCCGCGCGATGCTGCGGCTTGCCGCAACGGGTCTCGTGAGCGTCGAGCAGGGGCGCGGCACGTTCGTGCAGCCGGGCGCGATCGATTATCAGATCGGCCGGCGCACGCGCTTCACCGAGAATCTGCGCCGCCAGAAGCACACGTCGGCTGGCGTCGTGCTGAGTTCGGAGCGCGTGAAGGCCGATCCGACCGTATCGAAGGCGCTCGGCGTGCGCGCCGGCACGCTCGTCTATCAGATCGAAACGCGCCACGACTCCGACGGCATTCCGATGACGTATGCGCGCAACTGGTACCCAGCCGCGCGCTTCAACGATCTGCCCGCGGTCATCGAAGCGGCGGGCGGCATCAGTGCCGCGCTGGAGACGTTCGGCGTAAAGGATTACATGCGCAAATGGAGCCGCATCGGCAGCGTGCTGCCTTCGTCGGACGTGGCGCGGCGCTTGCAGATCAATCGTCAGCAGCCGGTGCTGTGGGTCGAAAACGTCGATGTCGACGAGGACGGCGTGCCGATCAAATACGGCATCACGCATTTCGCGGCGGATCGCGTGCAATTGATGGTCGAGCACGATCGATGAGCGCCGCCGTTCATCCGCGCGTGGCGCTCTACTACGCGCCGCCTGCCGCTTCCGCATGGTGGCGCGAAGGTTGCGAATGGCTCGGCCGCGATCCCGAGAGCGGCCGCGAAACCGCGACGCCCGCGCATGCCGTGACGCACGCCCCGCGCCGTTACGGCTGGCACGCGACGCTCGTCGCGCCGTTTCATATGGCGCCGGGTGTCGAGCTCGCGGACGTGCTGGCATGTGCGCGTGCGTGGGCCAGTTCGACGCCGCGCTTCGAGATGCCGGTATGCCCCACGGAAATGGGCCGTTTCGTCGCGCTACGGCCCGCCGCGCCCGCCGACGACGCAACCCTTCGAGCATTGGCCGCGAGCGCACTGAAGGCGCTCTCCGCGTTGCGTACGATGCCATCGCGGGAAAGCATCGAGCGGCGCATCGTCGATGGCATGAGCGCACGGCAGATCGAATTGCTGCGCGAATGGGGTTATCCGTATGTCCTCGACGAATATCGCTTCCATATGACCCTTTCCGATTCCCTCGACGATGCGAACGCGCGCGCGTCGATCATGTCGGAATGGAAGGCGCGCATCGATACGCTCGGCCCGCTGCCGGTGCACGGCGCGGCGCTTTTCATCGAGCCGCAGCCGGGCGCGCCGTTCACGCTATGGCAGCGCCTGCCGTTCAACAACGCACGGGAAGTGGCATGACCGAAGTGGATAGCACGAAACTGATCTACGTGATGGGACCGTCAGGCGCGGGCAAGGACTCGCTGCTCGGCTTCGCGCGCGAACGCATCGGCGCACAGGTGCTGTTCGCGCATCGCTACATCACGCGCGCGGTCGCGGACGGCGAGAACCATATCGCCCTTTCGCATGACGAATTCGCTTCGAGACTGTCATACGGCCTCTTCGCGATGCATTGGGAAAGCCTCGGGCTGCGGTATGGCATCGGCATCGAGCTGGATGCGTGGCTCGCGCGCGGCAGGCCAGTCGTCGTGAACGGCTCGCGCCAGCATGCGGAACTCGCGCTCGAACGTTATCCGCATGCGCGCTTCGTGCATATCGATGCAGCGCCGTCCGTGCTTGCCGCGCGCCTCGCGCGTCGTGGACGCGAAGACGCCCGGCAGATCGAAGCGCGTCTCGCGCGCCGTCCGGCCTTCGAACTGCCGTCGCACGCGCACGTCGTGAAGATCGACAACTCGGGCATGCTCGCAGACGCCGGCATGCAATTGCTCGCGCTGCTCGCGCGTACGAACCACGCCTGAAAACGACGCGAGCGCCTGATAAGGCGCTCGGCATCGATAGTTGCAAGCGCAATCAAATCACGCGTTCGCGCACCCACCCCGAAGCGAGATCGATCATCGACACGATCGCGATGACGATCAGCATCACCGCCGACGTCTGCGCATAGTTGAACGAGCGGATCGCTTCATACAGCACGACGCCGATACCGCCCGCGCCGACCATGCCGACGACCATCGCGGAGCGCACGTTCGACTCGAAGCGATACAGCGCGAACGAAATCCACAGCGGCAACACTTGCGGCAGCACGCCGTAGACGATTTCATCGAGACTGCTCGCGCCGGTCGCGCGCACGCCTTCGGCGGGCCGCGCATCGACGGCTTCGACCGCTTCGGCGAAGAGCTTCGCGAGCACGCCTGTTGTATGAACCCACAACGCGAGCACGCCGGCGAAAGGCCCGAGTCCGACCGCGACGATGAACAACATCGCGAAGACCATTTCGTTGATCGCGCGGCACGCGTCCATCAGGCGGCGCACGGGTTGCGAGATCCATACGGACGCGATGTTCTGCGCCGATAGCAGCCCGCATGGCACGGCGCAGACGAGCGCGAGCGCCGTGCCCCACACGGCGACCGCGAGCGTCACGATCATTTCATGCACGTACGTGCGCCATTCCGTGAAGTCGGGCGGAAAGAAGTCGCGCGCGAACTGGCTCATGTTGCCCGATGCGCCGAGCAGATCGAGCGGGCGCATGTCCGCGCTCTGCCATGACAGACCCAGCACGGCGATCAGAACGATCCAGCCGAACATCGATGTCCAGCTGCGCTTCGGTGCACTCGTCCGCACGGGCCGCACGATGCCGGCCTCGAACGTCGTTACGTCGAGCGGCTTCATTTACTTCGCCGCCGTCGTGTCGAGCGCGGCGATCTTCTGATCGAGCGCGGCAATCTGCGCCTTCTTGTCGGCGTCGTCGAGATGCGCGTCGTTCTGCACCTGCTGCTTCTTCTGGAAGAGCGCCATCTGACGAATCGGCACGAGTTGCGCGTTCGACGAATCGGCGAAGCCCGAATAGCCCGAGATCGCAGTCATCACCGCTTGTTCGCGCGGGTCCTTTTCCGCGTAATGATCGAAGAAGTTGCGCAGCTTGTCCTTCGTCGCTTGCGGCAAATCGCGACGCCATACGAGCGGGTCCGATGGAATGAGCGGCGACTTCCACAACACGCGCACCTTCGGATACAGCTCGGGATGTTGCGTCTTGATGGTGTCGAGCATGTCGGTGTTGTTGGTCGCGACATCGACCTTGTCGTTGACGACCGCGAGCATGTTCGCCTCATGGCTCGACGGCAGCACGCTCTTGAACGACGACTTCGCGTTGATGCCGTTCTTCGCGAAGAGGTAATACGACGGCACGAGCGTGCCCGACGTCGAGTTCGGATCGCCGAAACCGAGATTGATTTCCTTCGTGTTCTTCAGCACCTGATCGAGCGATTTCCACTTGCTGTTCGCGTTCGTGATGAGCAGCGAGTAATAGCCCGCTTCGCCGTTCTTGTACTTCACCTTCGCGAAGACTTCGCCGTTCGAGCGATCGACCGCTTCGATCGCCGATGCATTGCCGAAGAAGCCGATCTGCACCTTGTTGAAGCGCATCGCTTCGATGATGCCCGCGTAGTCGGTCGCGAAGTAGGCCTTCACGTCGAGACCCGTCTGCTTGTTCAGATCGTCGATGAGCGGTTGCCAGCGTTGCTTGAGCGCGGCCGACGAATCCGTCGAGATGATGCCGAAGTTGATCGTCTCGGCAAGAACGGATTGCGTCAGCAGGCAAGACGCGAGCGCGGCGCCGGCCAGAAATTTTTTCATGATGCGATCCAGGAGTTGACGTTGAGTTGAGGTTCCGCGGCGTGCGTCCGCGCTACGTGATGCGCAAGCAGTTCGCTGGCGGACGATCCGTAGAGCTTGTGCAGCACCTCGGGCGTGAGACGCTCGCTCGCGCCATCGAAGACGACGCGGCCATCGCGCAACGCGATCGTGCGTGGGCAGTACTTCATCGCGACATCGATCTGATGCAGCGACACGACGACCGTCAGCTTGCGCTCGCGATTGAGCGTCTGCATGAGTTCCATGACGCGTCGCGCCGATTCGGGATCGAGCGATGCGATCGGTTCATCCGCGAGCACGATGCGCGCACGCTGCACGAGCGCGCGTGCCAGTGCCGCGCGCTGCTGCTGACCGCCCGACAGATTGCTCGCGCGTTCGAACGCGTGTTCGCCGATGCCCATCGCAATGAGCGAATCCATCGCGAGCGAGCGTTCGTCGCGCGGAAAGCGCCCGGACATGCGACGCCACAACGGCACGCGCGACAACGCGCCGATCAGCACGTTCGTCAGCACTGAAAGACGTCCGACGAGATTGAACTGCTGAAACACGAAGGCGACGTCGCGGCGTATCGAGCGCACTTCACGCACGATCCTGCCGTTCTGCTGGATCGGGCGGCCGAGCAACGTGACGTGCGACGGCGCGGGGTCGGATGCCGTGAAGCCTGCGATGTGCCGCAGAAGCGTCGACTTGCCCGATCCGGAAGCGCCGATGAGCGCGACCATCTCGCCCTCTTCCACGCGCAGATCGACGGAGTCGAGCGCCTTGCGGCCATTCCGGAACGTCTTGGTGAGACGCTCGATGCGAATTGCGTCCATAGCTTCCCTCGATGGGCGCGCTCACATGGCGCGCTGAAAAGTTCGGGAGATTCTAGGAAGCGAACATGACGAGATAGTGACGCGCATGAGACGTCTAGATGAATACATCACTTCGATGCGTCGCGAGTTGAGACGATCGAGCAGAAAAGCGATACGAACGAGCATTCACGATTTGCGCGCCGCGCTTCATGATGATCCGCAACTGCATCAATCACTCGGGACTTCATCATGAACACGATCCATACGGATGTCGCCATCATCGGCGCGGGCAGCGCGGGACTTTCGGCGTATCGCGCGGCGAAGGCTGCGGGCGCTTCGGCGATTCTCATCGAAGGCGGCGCGCACGGCACGACGTGTGCGCGCGTCGGCTGTATGCCGTCGAAGCTTCTCATCGCAGCGGCCGATGCCGCGCATCACGCGGCGCACGCGGCGGCGTTCGGCGTGCATATCGATGGCGCGCTGCGCATCGACGGGCGCGAAGTGATGGCGCGCGTGAAGCGCGAGCGCGATCGTTTCGTCAGCTTCGTCGTCGCGGGCGTCGATGCGATGCCCGATGCGGACAAGCTCACCGGCTACGCGCGCTTCATCGACGATAACCTGCTGCAAGTGGGCGATGATACGAAGGTACAGGCGAAGAGCATCGTCATCGCGACGGGGTCGAGTCCCGTTATGCCGTCGATGTATCGCGCGCTCGGCGATCGCGCCATCATCAACGACGATGTGTTCGCGTGGGACGATTTGCCGAAGCGCGTTGCGGTGATCGGCGCGGGCGTCATCGGCCTCGAACTCGGTCAGGCGCTGGCGCGGCTCGGCGTGCGTGTGTCGCTGCTGGGCGCGCGCGGGCGCGTCGGGCCTTTCACCGATCCCGATGTGCGTGCGTATGCCGGGCGTGTGTTCAGCGAAGCGTTTCGTTTCGAGCCGTTTGCGCAAGTGCAGGCCGCCGTGCGCGAAGGAGATGAAGTGCGTTTGCGCTATGTGTCAGATGCGGGCGAGTCGATCGAGGAAACCTTTGATTACGTGCTCGTCGCTGCCGGGCGCAAGCCGAATGTCGGCGGGCTGGCTTTGAGCAATACATCGCTTGCACTCGATGACGTTGGCTTGCCGGTCTACGATCCGCTCACGCTGCAGGCGGGCGCTCATCCGGTGTTCATCGCCGGCGATGCGAACGGCGTGCTGCCCTTGCTTCACGAAGCCGCCGACGAAGGACGCGCGGCGGGCACGAATGCGGCGCGTTATCCGCATGTCGAAGCGGTCGAGCGTCGCGCGCCGATTGCAATTGCGTTCACCGATCCGGGCATTGCGATGGTCGGCTCGCGTCATGTCGACCTTAAGCCCGAGTCGTTCGTGACGGGCGAAGTGAGTTTCGAGGATCAAGGCCGCAGCCGCGTGATGCTCAGAAATCGCGGGTTGATGCATGTGTATGTCGATCGCGCGAGCCGCCGCTTCGTCGGGGCGGAATGGATTGGGCCGGATGCGGAACACATCGCGCATTTGCTGGCGTGGGCGTTGCAGATGAAGCTCACGGTCGATGAGATGCTGCGGATGCCGTTTTATCACCCGGTGGTCGAGGAAGGGTTGAGGACGGCGTTGAGGGATGCGGTTGTCAGGCTCGGGTGAGCGGGTCGACGCGAGGCACTCCGTGCGTATCGATTGCGCCCCGCCGCACTTCCAAGCGAGACGAACGTTGTTGTGCGCATCCGGGAAATCCCCGCCACATCATGTCTGGATTTCCTCGAGGGCGAAGCACGGATACTTATAAGTCGAGTTTGCCGTGCACCAGATCGGACGTGTCTCGAACGGGCGCCAGGCTGGATCTTTGGCCTTCCACGCTTCATGCGGTGACGGCTGACGCGATCGTCGGTGCAGTCGCCTGGCGCGCACGTAAAATGGCGTCATGTCGAACACGTCCCGCCAACCTCCCCGGCAAGAACCCGAGTTGCCGCTTCACACGCCCAGCACCGCATCGCTCGCGCTGGCCGCCGCCATCGCGATGATCGCGTGGCTCGCGTTCGCGGCGCAGACGGACATCACCATCGCGCGTCTCGTCAATCGCGGCTTCACCGTCTTCGACGGCCTCGCGCGCATGAGCAGCTACCTGACGAACCTGACCGTATCGCTGACCGCGTTCTGCTTCACCTGCGTTGCAACACGCGCGCGATTCCCCCTGGCGCGCTTCTTCCGCAAACCGACCGTCGTCACGGCGGTCGTCGTATATATCGTGTTCGTCGGCATCGCTTATAACGCGTTGCTGCGCTATCTATGGACACCATCGGGCTATCGCGCGCTCGTCAACGAATCGCTGCATACCATCGTGCCCGCGCTCGCGGCCTTGTACTGGTATCTCTTCGTGCCGCGCTTTCACCTTTCATTGAAACGATGCGCGCTCTGGCTCGTCTATCCGCTGTCTTATCTTTGCATCACGCTGTGGCGCGGACGTCTCTCCGACTTTTATCCCTATCCGTTCATCAACGTCGCCGAGCTCGGCTATGAACGTGTCTTCATCAATGCCGCAATGCTGGTCGGTGCCTTCCTCGCGCTGATGAGCGTGTTTCTCGTCATCAATCATCGACGCGAGGACTTGAGCGTCGCAGACCCGGAAGTCGAAGCGGACGATTCGACTTCCGGCCACATCGATTAGCTCGCGGCGCGCTTGCGGTTCACGACGATATCCGCAATGAACGCAACGGCCAGCGCACACGTGCCGCACGCAAAAATCAGCGCGTAATCGTTATGCGTATGCGAGAACAGAAACGAGTAGCCATATCCGGCAAGCGCCTGACACAACGCGAACGCCGACGTCGCCCTGCTCCATGCCGCACGCTGCTCGGTATGATCGTGCGGCAGCAGTTCATGCACGCGCCCGAGCGCGAGGGGCACGATGCCGGTCGTCGAGATGCCGAGCGCCACCGTCGCGACACCGATCACATACGGATTCGCCGATAAAGCCAGCAACGCCACCGCGCACGCCTGCACCAGCAGCGCAAAACGGTAAGCCATGCCGAAGCCGATGCGATCGCCCGCATTGCCGCAGACGAGCGGCCCGAAGATGGCCGCGACGCCATACAGCACCCAATAGCTCGCGCCCACTTCGGCGCCTCGGCCATAGCCGCGCGCGATGCAATCGACGAGCAGGATCATCACGGGCACGAGGCCGAGCGCGTTCGCCGCATATTGCCCATACAGCAGGCGCAAACGCGTATTGCCGTGCGTGTTCGAATGCGTTGCCGCATCTTGCTTTGCGACGGCAGGAGGATTCGACGCGGGCCATCCGAACCACGCAATCGCCGTCAATATCAGCGAAAACACGCCGAGCCCCATCCACGTATCGTGCAATCCGTGATGAAGGAGCTTCGGAATCAGCGTGCCCGATGCAGCGATGCCGAAGCCCAGTCCGACGAAGATCATCCCGCTCGCGAAGCCGCGACGCGCGGGCGGAACATGCGGCAGGATCGTCGTCGCGACGAGCACCATGATCGCGCCGCCCGACAAGCCCGAAAGGAACCGCCACGCGAAGAACCAGGCAATCGACAGCGGAAACGCGCAGGCGAAGAAGGCCACCGTCGCGATCGCCATGAGCAGCCGCAGCGCGTGACGATTCGTGAGCGCATGGGCGATCGCGCGGCCGAAGAGCGCGCCCGCGAAATAGCCCGCGAAGTTGGCGGCGCCGAGCGTCACCGCTTGGGAAGACGTGAACCAGTGCGCCTCGATCAGCGGCGGAATCAGCGGCGTGTAGGCGAAGCGCGCAAGGCCGATGGCGACGAGACTCGCGCAAAAGCCCGCGAGCATCGCGAAGAAAGTGCGGGCATCGAGCGCAGTGGGCTGATCGGCGCTGACGGCCGATACCGTTTGTTCCGACATGATGACGACTCCCCCGGCCGCAGCGCTTGCACGCGGACGGACAACGTGACGTGAATGGATACGAAGGCCTTAACGCTTGCCGACGCTGAGCCCGAGCGGCGGCAGCCTCAGCATCGCCAGCGTCGGCGCGACGGCGCCGATCAACAACGCGGGCTTCGGATCGACGCGCGCGAGCACGCGCACGCCGAGCAGCACCGCGAGCAGATTCGTGGCGGCGGCATCGGCCGGCATCACGCGCTCGATATCGCCGCTCTTGAATCCGGCCTTCAGGCAGCGCTCGAAGAACGCGCGCATCAGCGACATCTCCTCCGCGATGAGCTCGCGAAACGCTTCGTCTTCCGGCGATGCGCCGAGCGCCGCATTGACGAGCATGCAGCCGCGCCGATGCTCGTCCGACACCGAACGCTCGACGACCTCGCGAAAGAACGCGCTGATCGCGCGATCGGGCGTCATCGTGGATTGGAGCCTGTTGATGCGCTCGCGCAAGGTGTGTTCGAGATAGTGATCGAGCGCGCGCAGAAAGAGCGCGCGCTTGTCGCCGAAAGCGTTATAGAGGCTCGGCTGTGTAAGGCCCGTGTACTGCACGAGGTCGCGTGTGGACGTGCCGTCGTAGCCGTGCGTCCAGAACGCTTCGGCAACGGCATGCAGCACGCTGTCCTCGTCGAAATTGCGCGGTCGCGCCATGATCCCGCTCCGTCGAATTGAAGGACGGACGTTTTATATCGTCCGATACAAAACGTATTGTATCGATGGATATAAAACCGTGCAGCATCCCCATTCGGCGACGCGGGTCTTGCGTTCGGGGAAATAAGCTGAGGAAAGCGACGCGCTTCGGAGACGCGGTTGCATCTCCGAAGGCATGAAGGTCGGTCAGGCTTCTTTCGAATCGAACATCAGCAGATCGACGCCGCCTTGCGCGAAATTCGCGAGATCGCCGGCGGTCTTCTGGCCTTCGGGCGAGTCGAATGCGGCTTGGATCGCTTCCAGCGAATCGAACTGAAGCAGCGCGACGAGGTGATATGGCGATTCTCCCGATGCCGCCACGACCGGTCCCGCGCTGATCTCATAGCGCCGCAGGCCCGGCAGCGTCTTTGCCAGCGGCGCGTGAGTCGACGCATAGTAGTCGTCGAATGCCTGCGGGTCGGACGGATTTTTATATAGCGCTACGAGCTGGGCCATCGTTGTGTCTCCTGGTAGTTGTACGGCGTTGGAAGAAAGGTTGCGTCAACGCGCTACTGCTTTTCTAGTTGCAGATAGATGCGCTGCACGTTCTGCGGCTGCGCGGTCGCATAGAGCTTGTCGTTCCTGAACGCGGGCACCTGTACGGTGTGCATCGCTTCGGTCAGTCCGACGCCGCTCGTGTAGGCTTGCTTCACCGCGGCTTCGAGCTCGCGCAGATACGTGCCGGTCCGCATGATGTCGTCGCCGCGCAAGGGCTTGCCGAAGCCGGGTACAACCGTCTTCAGGTCGAGCCCGCGCAGGTTCTCGAGCGCGGCGAGCCAGCCGGAAATCTGCTCGTTGCGCAGCTCGGGTATGCGTCCATTCGATACGAGCCCGCCCGCGAACAGCACGCCGGTTTGCGTGTCGAGCACGGCGAGATCGCCGGGCGTGCTGGCAGGACCGAAGTGCAGCAGTTGCAGCTTGCGTCCGCCGCTTTCGACCTCCGTCGTGCCGTTTACCGTCTGATCGGGAACGGTCACGCGCGAGCCGGCCATTTCATCTTCGCCGAGCGTCTTGCGCAGATTGGCGAGACAAATCGAACAGCGTTCGCGAATCAATTGCGCGGCGCGCGCGTGCGCGAGGATCGGCACGCCCTCGTCGCGAAACGCGGCCGCGCCGAACACGAACTCGGGCGCCTGATGCGTGATGATGACGAGCTTCACCGGCAACGGCGTGACCTTGCGGATCGCTTCGATCATCGCGCGGCCATAGCGATAAGACGAACCTGTGTCGATGACTGTCACGCCGTCCTGTCCGACGATGAAGCCGTTGTTCGCGACGATGCCGTGATTCGCGGGCGCGACGGCATCGTTGTCGCCGATGAACGCGTACACGCCCGGCGCAATGGCGACAGGTGCGGGCATGCCGCTCATCGACGCATGCGTGAGCGTGCTGACAGCCAAGAGCAGCGTGAAGAACAGCGCTCGCAAGCGGCGCACCGTCATTTCATCGCCGATGTTTGCGCGCTGCCCGGTTGCGCGTTGACCGCCACGGCGCCGTCCCAATGCTTGTTCTTCGTATCCTCGATAAACGCCTTCAGTTCGCCGCTTCCGCTCGGCACGAAATAGAAGCGGAAATTCGGGTTCTCGCTAATCGAGAAGTTGACGTTCGCGGTCATCACCGGCTTATCCGCATACGTGACCGACACCTTGCGAATGAAATACGCCGACGCGTAGTTGCGCGTGACCTGGTTCATCGCCATGCCGGTTCGATTCGGATGACGCACCATCAGTTGCGCGAGTTCGGGCTTGCCCGCCACGGCCTGACCTTCGGCCTGAAGACGGACCTGTCCCGCTGTCCGCTCGGCCGCGTCTTCGTCCTTGTCGGCGGGTGCGGAACATCCGCCCGACGCCTTCACGAAACGAACGGCGCTATAGAGCTTGCCGTCGTTCGTCTCAGCAATCGCGCGCATGAACGTGTAGTCCTCCACGCGCACGCGCGTTTCGATCGTCGCGAGTCCCGATTCCGGCGTGAACTCGAACGATCCTGCATACGGCTCGGGATTTTCGTCGATGAAGAGATAGAGCTTCTTGATGTAACGCGCGGGCGATTGCGGAAACTGCGCGTTGATCGCGATCGGCACGACGGCGGCATCGGCTGCGCGCGCGGGGGCGTCGAGCTTGATGACCGCATCGCCGTGCGTGTCGATCGTGCGGCCCTTGAACGTCCCTTCCCTGAAGTCGATCCAGCGCGCCACCTTGTCGGGATCGTCGTCGGGCTGCGCCGCCTGCGCGGCATACGGCGAGAGCGCCGCGGCGGCGAGGCTCGCGACCGTCATCGCGCGAACGCCGGACCATGTTGTCTTCATGATGTCCCTCCAGTCCTGCACTACTGCTCCCATTCGAGCTCCGCATAAGCGGCCGTCACATTGCGACGGTGATACATGTCGAAGAGAAGCCACTTGTCTTTCTCGCCGAGACCGATGCTATCGACTGCCTGCCCGATCGTTTCGCCCTTCCTGATCGCAGCACGCACATCGCGCGCCAGATCGGCGAGATAGCGTTCCTCGGCGTCGAGCGATTGCGTCCAAGGCGGATCGAGCGGACCGTGCCCCGGCACGACATGACGCGGATTCATCTGTCGAATGCGCGCAATGTCGTCGAGCCAGCCGATAACGCTGCCATCGATCACAGGAATGCAGTGCACAAAGAGCAGATCACCCGTCCACAACGTGCCGCTCTTCTCATCGTATACCGTCAAGTCGTTGTTGGTATGCGCGGTTTTCCATGTGCGCAGCGTGAGCGTGCGTCCACCGATATCGAGCGTGCCCGTTCCGTCGATCGTCTTCGTCGGCGCAACGATTTCGCTGCCCGCTGCCGCGCTACCCAACTCGCGATTGAGCGCGCGCATGTAGTTGTCCGCGCGCGAGGCTTCGGCTTGCGCGAGCGTCACGCTGCCGACGAATTGCGGATGATCGTCCTTGAAAGCCGCATTCCCGAAGATGTGATCCGGATGCATGTGCGTGTTGATGACATAGCAGACCGGCAGCGGCGTGACAGCGCGTATCGCGGCGCGCAACGCGCGGCCTTCCGCGAGCGTGCCGCCTGTGTCGATCACCGCGACGCAGCGTGTTCCGACGATGAAGCCCACATTCGCTATATCGCCGCCGTTCTCGTGCGTCGCGACATCGTCGTGACCGCGATGCGCGTAGTTACCGCGCGCGATCTGCGTGACCTGCAGCGCGGTCTGCGCACGCGCGATAGTTGCACACGCAATTAGTACGAGGAACGTGATGCGACGGCAGGCCGATGCGACGTTCATCGGACGTCGCTTGCTTCGGCGAGCCGCCTGGGTCTGCGCAGGCCGAACTGCGCGTATTCGCGCTCCAGAAACGGTTCGGCGTGTTCGAGGAGGAAGCGGCGAAAAGCGAGGCAAGTCGGCGAAAGTTGTTTCGAGCGTGAATGCACGAGTTGCCACGTGCGTTCGACGGGCGTGCCGTTCACGTCGAGCACGGCGATTTCGCCGGTGCGCAGTTCGAGCGAGAGCGTGTGCAGCGAGATGAGGCTCACGCCCATGCCCGCCATGACGGCCTGCTTGATGGTTTCGTTGCTGCCGAGCGTGACGCTATGCGCGGGCACGAAGAGGTTCTGCCGAAAGACATGCTCGGCGACGGCGCGCGTGCCCGAGCCGGGTTCGCGTAGCAGGAACGTATCGTTCGCAAGTTCCTGAAGGTCGAATTGTTTTGCATGACGCAGCGGATGCGACAGCGGCGCGACGATCACATGCGGATGATAGGCGAGTGGCTCGGCGGTCGTACCGAGTTCGGGCGGCGGGCGGCCCATGATGGCTAGATCGGTTGCATTGTCCTGCAAGAGACGCAAGAGCGTTTCTCGGTTGCCGACGGAGAAGCGCACATCGACCTTGGGATATTGCTGCCTGTAGAGCGCGAGAAGCTTGGGGGCGAAGTACGTCGCCGAACTGACGATGCTCACCGCTATCGCGCCGCTATCGGCTTGTGTGAGCGACATCATGGCGTCTTCGGCGTCTTTGATTTCGCCGAGTATGCGGCTCGCGTGATGTGAGAGCCTTTCGCCGGCTTCGGTCAGCGATAAGCGTCGCGCGACTCGCTCGAATAGCGGTAAGCCGATCGCTTCTTCGAGTTGCCGGATTTGCATCGATACCGCTGGTTGGGTGAGGTGCAGTTCCTCCGCTGCGCGGGCGAAGCTTGGACAGCGGCTTGCTATCACGAAGATTTGCAGCTGACGCAGGGTTAGGGAGCGGATGAAATTCACGGGGTCGTTTTGGGCGGGTTTGGTTCGCTGCGGCTTCTTTGGAATCCTGTGATCGTGTCGGTCTATTGGCACTGCCCCTGTGCGGGGCGGCACCTACTTTCTTTGCTGCTGCAAAGAAAGTAGGCAAAGAAAGCAGCTACTGATACGCCCGCGGTCACACGCAATTTGGGTAGTCCTCTCGTCCATCGTGGGCTGCCTAAAGAGTGCCCTCAAACACCTAATCGGGCTTGGCTCGCGCACGGTCTGTCACATCGCACCACACCACGCGCTGGTTCAGCACCAAATAGCTCCGGCCCGCTTCGCGGCCGACCGGTCAATCGGGGATGCATGTGCTTCTCTACTAACGTCTCAATCTCGCCGCCTTCGCCGCCCGTTGGTTTCCCTTGCAGACCCCGCGGCAGCGCGTAGCGCTGTGCCGAAGCTGTTTCGTGCTGAACCAGTGTCCTCAGCGTTTTCGGGCGGCGGACCGTGCGCGAGCCAAGCCCGGTTATTGTGATGAGGGCACTCTTTAGGCGAGTGCCATCTGCAACGAGAGAACTACCCAAATTGCGTGTGACCGCGGGCCTGAAAAGCTGCTTTCTTTGCTTACTTTCTTTGCAGCAGCAAAGAAAGTGAGTGCCGCCCCGCACAGGGGCAACGCTAATAGACCACTAAGAAATCGGGATCCGGCGAAGAAGAAAAAAAAATCACCGACTAGCCCGAGGCGCATTCGAGGGCTTCCCCGGCGCGCCCATATTCCTGAACGTCCCTTGAAAAGCAATCGTCTCCTTCTGCAGCGGATGCGCAAAATCGTTCCCATCACCGGGCACTTCGGTGCGAATCATGAGCAATCGCCCGGGCACGTCATCGGCCATGACGAACGTATAGCGCTTGGCGAGGTACTTGGTGAACCGCTCGGCGTTGGGATCGTTCAAATAAGGCTGAATGACGATCTGCTGCGCCTTCGCATGCTTGCCAAGCCCGAGCGCTTCGCTCGACACCGGCGTGATAGCAGGCCCCGCCGCAAGCGCCATCCTCACGCGCTGCTGGAAATAGCGCCGCTGACCGCCCGTCAGTTGCTCCATCTCCGCGATGTCATGCTCCAGAAAATAGATGATTACCGGATTGCAAGGCAAGCCGCCCGGCACGTTGACATTCCCCGTCCGATCGGAAACCTTCGCGTCGTTCTTACTGTTGCCCTGACTCACGACGAGCACGCGCAACGTGTCATTGACCTTCGACGGCGGCCCGGAATAATCCACCGCGTAATCGAGCTCGGTCTGCGCCTCGACACCGGTCATATGCGGCTGCATGAAGAGCAACTGCTCAGCGGGCTTGATATCGACGGACATCGGCGCCGAAGCCACGGGCGCGTCCGCACACATCGCGACGCGCGGCATCGCACTGCCCAGCGCGATAACCCACGCGCAAAGAGAAGCCGCGTATATCCGCTTCATTGGGCGCTTTCCGGCTGCAACGGCAACAACGGAACCTGATAGCTGGTCAGAATCTGATCGATCTTCGGCTGGTTCGATGCAATCCAGTTATCGACCTTGTCCCGCCACGCTTTTTCGCCATAACGCACGCCCATCGAAATCTCATAGTCGAAGCGAATCGGCTGACCGGCCGGGAACGGCACGAGACGCACCTTGTTATCGGAACGATTCGCGAAATAGCCCGCGATCGGCCCCCATACGAAAGCCGCATCGACGTCGCCCTTCGCCAGATCGCGTTCGATCATCTCGCCGGGAAACGCCTCGGGATCGCCGCTTTGCCCCTGATACGACACAGCCTGAGCGATCAGATCATGGCGAAGCAGCCAGTCCACGGCGGGGCTCTTCACGAAGACGCCGAGCTTCATTTTCTTCAACTGATCCGGCGGCAGATTCATCAGATCCGATGGAGTCTTGATGCTCGCGTATTCGGGCTTGTTCGGAAACACCATCGCGTAGGTGGAATGCAGATACGGACGCGTCGTCGCGGTCAATTCATAACCCTTCGGCACGCCGATGATCAGATCGCATTTGAAGCGCTCCGTCTGCGGCACTTTCTCGCGCAGCGTGTTGCGCACGAATCCCATGCGTTGCGGCCAATACGTATATTCGAGCTTGTAGCCGAAATCGCTCGCCATCTGACTCGCGATCTTGTTCTCGTAACCCTCGCCCTTCTTGTTGGAGAGCGGCATGTTGTTCGGATCGGCGCACACGCGCAGGATACCGTCCGCGCCATCGTTGTTCGGCAGATCGGGCGGCGGAGCGAGCGCACCTTGCGCGAACGCCTGTTGCGCCGAGAACGTCGCGAATGCCGCGCATAACGTGGCTACGAATCGGAACGAAGCGGCGCGGCTTGCATTACGATCAGACATCGACACCTCCGGGTATGAGAGCAATCATCAGACGTCAGCCGCCAATCGGCCATGCAACGTCTTCATTTTGCATCGATTGCCTGCAGATCGCCCGGGTTGATCTTGCCGTCGGAGCGCCCCTTCAGATACGCATAGAGGTTCTCCCAGTTCTTCTGCATCATCTGGCTCGCGCTGAAGTCGGGCATACCCTTGTCCACGCGACCGCCGAATACGGTTCGATGAAACTCATTCTTGTCGAGCGTCTTGAAAGCATCGATCAGCGACGGGCCGACCATCCCTTCCTGCTTCGCCCCGTGACAGCGTTCGCACGCGAGCGCCCGCCAGGTCTTCCAGCCCTGCAGCGTGTCGCTGTCTACCTTGTTGCCATCGACGACCTTATACGCGACCGGCTTGATTTGCGCAGGCATCGCAGGCGGCGTCTGTGCAAAGGAAGCGGACGAAGCAGCGAGCGTCATCGTCAGCAGCAAGAGTGATCGGCCTTTCATACGTCTGACTCCTTGAACATGTCTTGTATATGAGGTGCTTCGTGTTGCTGCGGCGCGGCGGCCGTTGCAGCCGCCGCGCATCGCACATCGACTCATTCACATCGAAGAAACATCAACCGCCCGGAATCGCGAACACGAAGAGCGTGCCGCCGAGAGCCGTGTACTTCGCGAGCTCCTTGTAGCCGCCGACCGCGCCCAGGCCTTCCGTCGACTTCTCGAGACCCGCCGCCATGCCGATGCCGGCCCAGCCGCCGATGCCCGAGTACACGCCGATATACTGCTTGCCCTGGTACTGGTACGTGAACACGTTGCCGATGACGCCCGATGGCGTCTTGAACTTCCACAGCTCCTTGCCGTCCTTGATGCGCACTGCCTTGATGTAGCCTTCGAGCGTGCCGTAGAACACGACGCCGCCTGCGGTCGCGAGCGCGCCGGACCACACCGAGAACTTCTCCGGCTTGGACCACACGATCTTGCCCTTCGAGGCATCCCACGCGATGAAGTTACCCATCGCGCCTTTCTCGTTCGGGCCCGGATACATCGAGAGCGTCGCGCCGACGAACGGCTGACCCGACACGTAATCGACCTGGAACGGCTCGTAGTCCATGCAGACGTGATTCGTCGGCACGAGGAAGAGCTTGGAGCCAGGATCGAATGCGGCCGGCTGCTGATCCTTCGAGCCGAGCGCTGCGGGGCAGATGTTCTTCACGTTGTGATCGGGACCGGCCTTCTGCGTCGAGTAGCTCGCATTGCGAATCGGCAGGCCGCTCTTCAGATCGACGCTATCGGCCCAGTTCACCGCCGGGTCGTACTTCTGCGCGACGAGCAGTTCGCCCGTCTGGCGATTCAGCGTATAGCCGAAGCCATTGCGGTCGAAGTGAACGATCGCCGGCACGGTCTTGCCGCCGATGTTCAGGTCCGAGAGGATCATCTCGTTGACGCCGTCATAATCCCACTCGTCGTGAGGCGTCATCTGATAGACCCACTTCGCCTGGCCCGTGTTGAGATCGCGCGCGAAGATCGTCATCGACCACTTGTTGTCGCCCGGACGCTGCGTCGGGTTCCATGTGCCCGGATTGCCCGAGCCGTAGTAGATGAGATTCAGCTTCGGATCCCATGCGTACCAGCCCCATGTCGTGCCGCCGCCGTACTTCCACTGGTCGCCCTGCCAGCTCTTGAGCGACGAGTCGGCACCGACCGGCGTCATCTTGCCGTCGGTCCAGGTCATGGTCGCCTGCGGGTCCATCAGCATTTCGTTGTCGGGACCGGTGCTGTAGGCCTTCCAGACTTCCTTGCCGTCCTTGATGTTGTACGCGACGATACGGCCGCGCACGCCGAACTCACCACCCGAGATGCCGGTCAGGACCTTGTCGCCGAAAACGTGCGGCGCGTTGGTGTTGGTTTCGCCTTTCTTCGGATCGCCGTTGGTCGCGGTCCATACGACGTCGCCGGTTTTTGCGTCGAGCGCGACGAGCTTGGTGTCGGCTTGCTGGAGGAAGATCTTGCCGTCGCCATATGCAAGGCCACGGTTGACCGTATCGCAGCACATCACCGATATGACCTGATTGTCCTGCTTGGGCTGGTATTGCCAGATGAAGGTCTGATCCTTCAGGTTGATGGCGATAACCTTGTTGGGGAATGGCGAGTGGATATACATCGTGTCGCCGATGACGAGCGGCGAGCCTTCATGACCGCGCAGCACACCAGTCGACATGGTCCAGGCAACCTGTAGCTTGCCGACGTTGTTTTCGTTGATTTGCTTGAGCGTGCTATAGCGGTGATTCGAGTAATCGCCCGCTTGCGCCGCCCAGTTCGAGGGATTCTTGATCAGGCTGTCGAGCTGCGAGTCGGCCTGAGCGACATAAGAATTCAGGCCTGCCGTCGCTGCCACCGCCAGTCCAAGAACCAGGGTGCGTAAGTTCATGTCTCCTCCAGAATGGTGATGCCTCCGACCCAGGGATGACCACGCTACCGGGTTGCATCGTGCGCGCCTTCAAATGCAGGTAACGAGTTGCGCTTCGTCCAGTACATGGCCGGACGTTTGCGTAGAGAGGCCAATTGCATATTCCATGCCGGTTTAACTTCTGTTGCTTTAAATCGGGAATTCGACGGGTGATGCTGTCGTTAGTGGACGAATTCCTGTCGGGTGGCGACACATACTGTGTCAAATACGCGAACAGTCATGCGGCGCGTGTGACATGACGCGATGCAGCATGTTTTGTTTGGCGCATACTGGGTCTTGCGTCGATAACTTTGCGGAGGCTTCGCCATGGCTCAAGCCGAGAAGGTCTATTCCGATGAGGAGATCAAGCAGCGTCTGACCGGTGTGCTCAAGCACTGGTATGTCGAGGATGGGTGGCTCAGGCGCAAGTTCAAGACCGAAAGCTGGAAGGGGACGCTCATGGTCGTGAATACCGTGGGGCATCTTGCCGAAGCGGCCTGGCATCATCCGGATCTCACGGTTTCTTATGCGTTCGTCATCGTCAAGCTCAAGACGCATTCCGCTAAAGGCATCACGGATAAGGACTTTGCTCTTGCTTCGAAGATCGAAGAGGTCATTCAATGGCAGCCCGGGAAGGAGGATGGGCCGCTCGAGGGCACTCCCTCGGATGATCAGCGCTTCCGCTATATCAAGTATGACGAGCGTTGAGGTTTGTTTTTGCTTTTGCTTTCGGTTCCGCTTTTGATTTCGTTTTCGCTTTCGCCGGATCCCGTATTCGTGTCGGTCTATTAGCACTGCCCCTGTGCGGGGCGGCACTCACTTTCTTTGCTGCTGCAAAGAAAGTAAGCAAAGAAAGCAGCTTCCGATACGCCCGCGGTCACACGCAATTTGGGTAGTCCTCTCGTCGTTCGTGGGCTGCCTAAAGAGTGCCCTCATAGGCCCCATCGGGCTTGGCTCGCGCACGGTCTGCCACATCGCACCACACAA
>NZ_JALQEB010000032.1:0-25492 GCF_023630905.1 Caballeronia sp. ATUFL_F1_KS4A
CGGGCCTGAAAAGCTGCTTTCTTTGCCTACTTTCTTTGCAGCAGCAAAGAAAGTAGGTGCCGCCCCGCACAGGGGCAACGCTAATAGACCGACGCGAAACCGGGATCCGGCGACTACAGCAAAGAAAGTGAGTGCCGCCCCGCACAGGGGCAACGCTAATAGACCGACGCGAAACCGGGATCCGGCGACTACAGCAAGGAAAGCGAGTGCCGCCCCGCACAGGGGGCAACGCTAATAGACCGACAGACCACGGAATCCGGCGAAACAAAAAAACTGGTACAGGATTTGCCTAACCCCAAAGCCCCAAAAAAATCCCGCCAAGAAAAAGGAAGCCCATCCCGATGCCGACTCAACCAGCACGCATCTCGCCGCCCACGGCGATCACAGTCGAATCGCCTGCGCGCCTGCATCTTGGCTTCATCGATCCGAATGGCTCGCTGGGCCGCGTCTTCGGCAGCGTGGGTCTTGCGATCGACGCGCACGGCACGCGCATAACGGCGAGGCAAGCACCAGCATCCAGACGCGATGCGCACATCGAAGGCGCAACCACCGAAGCACAACGCGAACGCATCGAACACCACGTCGAGCAACTGGAAGCAGCACTGGGCAAAGGCCCAACGATCGACATCGAGGTACACGAAACCCCACGCGCCCACACGGGCTTAGGCTCCGGCACGCAGCTGGCCTTGGCCCTGGGAACCGCCTACGCCCGCGTACGAGGCCACGAAGCCACCACCGCCGATATCGCCACAATCCTCGCGCGAGGCGCGCGCTCGGGCATCGGCATACATGGCTTCGATCACGGCGGCCTGATCGTCGACGGCGGCCGCGACGCGCGCAATACCCGCCACACCTCCACGACGAAACTGCCGCCGCTCATCGCCCGCCAGCCATTCCCGGACGCATGGCGCGTCCTGCTCATCGACGACACCTCGCGCGAAGGCCTCCACGGCGACGAAGAGAAACGCGGCCTCGCATCGCTCGCACCCTTCCCCGCATCGCTCGCCGCGCACCTTTCGCATCTCGTGCTGATGCGCGTCCTGCCCGCCGTCGCGGAACACGATTTCGACACCTACGCCGACGCCATCTGCGACCTGCAACACACCATCGGCGAATACTTCGCGCCCGTTCAAGGCGGCGTGTTCGCGAGCCCCGCCGTCGCGCGCGCGCTCGAAGCCGTCGCCGCGGAGCAGAAAGCGGGCATCGGACAGACATCGTGGGGGCCGGTCGGCTTCGCGTTCGTCGCGAGCGCGCAGGACGCCGAACGCGCGCTCGCCGCCGCGCAGCGCGTCTCGCAAGGCGCACCGCTCGCGTTCACGATCGCCGCCGGACGCAATCGCGGCGCGACGTGGCGTGCGGCGGGTCATCGCCATCACGGCGCGGACGCGGCCTGAGCACGGAACGCACGTCGAACCATCCACCACGCCCAACGAGTCCATCGCCATGCCCGAAGCCACCGAAAGACCCTACGTCCTGCACATGTTCACCAGCACGCCGCAAATGAGTCCGTTCGATGTGAACATGGCCGCCGACGCGGGCTATCAGATCCTCGTGCCCTACTGCAATGTCGATGAAGACATCGTCGTGCAGCTCACGCAGGACGCGATCTTCTCGCGCGGGCCAAAAGGCGTGTCGCGCACGGGCATCTTCATCGGCGGACGCGACGTGATGCTCGCCGCCGACATGCTCGAAAAAGCCCGCAACGCGATGGTCCCGCCGTTCGAAGTCTCCGTCTTCGCCGATCCGAGCGGCGCGTACACGACCGCCGCCGCGCTCGTCGCGCTCGCGGAAAAGCATCTGCGCGCCGCGCATTCCGTCGATCTCGGCGGCAAGCGCGTGCTCATTCTCGGCGGCACCGGCGCGGTCGGACGCGTGGCCGCGGCGATGGCCGCATCGCTCGGCGCGGATGTCGTCGTCGCGAGCCATTCGAGCCAGTCGCGCGCGACGCAAGTGAGCGACGAAATCAATCGCCGCTTCGATATCGCGACTTCGGGCGTCGCGACCGGCTCGCCCGATCAGTTGCATCGCGAACTCGCGCGCGCCGAAGTCGTGTTCGCGACGGCGGTCGCGGGCGTACAGGTGATGACATCCGCCGATCTCGCCCACGCAAAAAACCTGCTGATCGCCGCCGATGTGAACGCCGTGCCGCCCGAAGGCATCGCCGGCGTCAACGTGATGGACGACGGCAAACCGCTCGCGGGCGCCGCGCGCGCGGACGCGGTCGGCATCGGCGCGCTCGCGATCGGCAACGTCAAATATCAGGCGGAGCATCGGCTGTTTTTGCGCATGCGCACCGGCGGCAAGCCCGTTTATCTCGGCTTTCCCGAAGCATTCGACGAAGCCCGCGCGATCGTCGCGGGACAAAGCTCATGATCGCAGGCGAGCTATCCCGCGCACCGCGCATCGCCGTCGCGGGTTTGTCGGCGCGGCTTCTGGCGCAATCGGCGGCGCGCGCGGGACTGAACGTCGTCGCGCTCGATATCTTCGGCGATCGCGACACGCGCGAGCACGCGGGCATGTGGTTCGATATTGGCGGCAAGGGTCTGTCGATCGATCGCGCGCGTCTCTTCGATGCGCTCGAACACGCCGCGCGCCTGCCGCGCATGCTCGGTCTCATCGTGACGAGCGGACTGGAGCCGCTCGCGGGCGAACTGAGCCGCGCGCCGCACATGCCGCGCTTCATCGGCAACGGCGCGCAGGCGGCGGCGGTGCGCGATCCGCGCCGCTTCTTCGCGCTGCTCGACGAAGCGCACATCGCGCATCCGGAAGTGCGCTACACGCCGCCCGCCGATCGCAGCGGCTGGCTCGTCAAACGTTCGGACGGCTGCGGCGGCACGCATATCGAATGGGCCGATGATGTCGGGCGCGCGCCCGCCGGCGCGTATTTTCAGCGGCTCGCGCCGGGCCGTTCGATGTCCGCGCTTTTCGTCGCCGCGCATCGCGAGGCGGCGGTCATCGGCTTCGCGGAGCAACTGACGGTCGCGGCGGGACGTCTGCCCTTCGTGCACGCGGGCTCGCTCGGGCCGGTGCGATTGTCCGCGCGCATCGCGGCGCGCATCGTCGAAGCGATTGATCGAATCGTCTGGCAAACGGATCTGACGGGGCTGAACAGCATCGACTTTCTGCTCGACGGCGACACGTTCAGCGTGCTCGAAATCAACACGCGCCCGTCATCGACGATGGCGCTCTATGAAGCCGCCTGGCCCGACGCCTGGCCGCGCGGTTTGATCGGCGCGCATCTGGATGCGTGTCTGCACGGCGAGCTGCCGCACGCGCCGGATACCGCCGCTCGCACCCCGCCGCTCCATGCGGGGCAGCGCGTCGTGTTCGCGCACGAAGGCTTCACGGCGTCGCCCGCGTTCAGCGACGCATGTTTCGACGATCCAGCGTGTCACGACGTGCCGCTCGTCGGCGCGCGCATCGAAGCGGGCCAGCCGGTCTGCACGATGACCGCGTCCGCGCCCGCGTTCTCCGATCTGCGCGACGCGCTGGATCGCGAGCATGCGCGCCTTTTGCAACGCATCGAACTCTTATCGAGACCATGACTTCAACTTTCCAGGCGGATTCGGCGGTGAGCGTCAACGCATCGAGCGAGCGGCTCGTCGCGCGTCTCATCGACGATGCCGCGCGTCTTCACGTCGACGTCACGCGCACCGATGGCGGCACCGTCATCGTCGATGCGGGCGTGGACGCCAAAGGCAGCGCCGACGCGGGCATCCTGATCGCGCGCATCTGCATGGGCGGGCTCGGGCGGGTCGCGCGGCGCAGCGCGTTCGATGACGCACCGCTTTGGCCGAGCTTCATCGAAGTGCATACGAGCAACCCGGTGCTCGCGTGCCTCGCGAGTCAGTACGCGGGTTGGAGCCTTTCCGCGACCAAGGAGCAAACGGGCGGCAAGAAATTTTTCTCGCTCGGCTCGGGGCCGGCGCGCGCGCTCGCGTGCAAGGAACCGCTCTTCGACGAACTGGGCTATCGCGACCGTCACGATCGCGGTGCGCTCGTGATGGAAGTGGACCGGCTGCCGCCGCAAGTTGTCATCGACAAAGTGCTCAACGATTGCGGCCTCGCGCCGGACAAGCTCGTCATCGCCGTGACGCCGACACAGTCTGTTGCGGGCACGGTGCAGGTCGTCGCGCGTGTCGTGGAAGTCGCGCTGCACAAGACGCATGTGCTGGGCGTCGATCTCGCGGAGATTGTCGAAGGCAGCGGCAGCGCGCCGCTTCCGCCGCCCGCGCCCGACGGCATCCAGGCGATGGGCCGCACCAACGACGCGATCCTCTACGGCGGCCGCGTGCATCTGACGGTCAAAAGCGATGCGGTCGCGAAGCGGCTCGCCGCCGAATTGCCGTCGTCGAATGCGCGCGATTACGGGCGTCCGTTCGCGGAGATCTTCACGTCGTTCAACTACGACTTCTATCAGATCGATCCGGCGCTCTTCGCGCCCGCCGAAGCGTGGGTGTCGAGTCTCGAAAGCGGCGCGACGTATCACGCCGGCAAGGTCGACAAGCCTTTGCTCGACGCGCAATGGAGCGCGTCATGAGCTTGCGCGTCGCCATCATGACCGATGAGACAGGCTGGCACACCGGCCGCCTGAAGAAAGCATTCCGCGCGCGCGATGTCGAAGCGCGTTGCGTCGATCTCGCGGATTGCCGCATCGACACGACATGGAAGCCGCACGGTCTCGCGATTCCCGGCTTCGGCCACACGCTGCCCGACGCGGTGTTCGTGCGCGGCATCGCGGGCGGCACGTTCGAGCAGGTGACGTTGCGGCTCGGCATCCTGCATGCGCTGCGCGAGAGCGGCGTGCCCGTCTATAACGATGCGCGCGCGATCGAGCGCAGCGTCGACAAGTCGATGACGAGCTTTCTGCTCAACCGATACGGCGTGCCGACGCCCGCGACGTGGGCAAGCGAATCGCCGTCGCATGCGCAGCGCGTGCTGATGCGCGAGGCGGCGGCGGGCCGGCAAGTCGTGATGAAGCCGCTTTTCGGTTCGCAGGGCAAAGGGCTGAAGAAGCCCGGCGTGACGCTGCCGTCGCTGGAACCCTTCAGTCAGGTCGCGTATCTGCAGCGTTATGTCGATGCGGGTGCGCCTGGCTTCGACTGGCGCGTGCTCGTGATCGGCGGCAAGGCGGTCGCGGCGATGAAGCGCGTCGGCGGCGAAGACTGGATCCACAACTTCGCGCGCGGCGCGATATGCGAGCCTGCCGAAATCACGCCCGCGCTCGCAGACATCTCCGTGCGCGCGACACAGGCGCTCGGTCTCGACTACGCGGGCGTCGATCTGATTCCGGCGGAAGGCGGACGGCCGGTCGTGCTCGAAGTGAACGGCGTCGCGGCGTGGCGCGGTTTGCAATCGGTGACGCCGCGCGATATCGCGGCGCTGCTCGTCGACGATTTTCTCGATCGCAAGCTGGCCGCATCGAAAGGCCCGCTTGCGCTCGCCAGCGGCGATGAGCGCGTCTGACGCCGCGCGCACCGCGTTTCTGCGCGCGTGCCGGCTCGATGTCGAGACCAGGAAGCCCGGCAACGTGAGCGTCGCGAGCGCGGGGCACAACATGACATCGGCGCAATTCATCGCGAGCGCGGGCACGGCGGCGGCGGGACTTTTCACGCCGCGCGCACGCGTGGGCGCGCGCATTCTCGACGCCGTGCGGCGGACTTTCGACGCGGTCGGCTGCAACACGAATCTGGGCATCGTGCTGCTCGCCGCGCCTTTGTGCGCCGCGCTCGAACGTTTCGATGGCGACGCTCCGATCGATGCATCGCGCTGGCGCGCGGCGACCGAGCGCGTGCTCGCGGAACTGGACGTCGACGATGCGCGCCTCGCGTATCGCGCGATCGCGCTGGCGAATCCGGGCGGCCTCGGCGACGCGCCCGAGCAGCCCGTGCATGCGCCGCCGACCGTGACCTTGCGCGCGGCGATGTCGCTCGCGGCGGATCGCGACAGCATTGCGCGTCAGTATGAGAACGGTTTCGCCGATATCTTCGGCGCGGGCCTCGATGCGGTGGGCGCCGTGTCGTCGGCGACGGAGCATCGCGCGATGCTGGAAGCGTTCCTGACGTTTCTTTCCGGCTGGCCCGATTCGCACATTGTGCGCAAGCAGGGCGCGGCGATGGCGCAAAGTGTCACGCGCGATGCGGCGATGCATCGCGCGAACTGGCACGCGGCGGGTTGTCCCGCGGAGTCGCCCGCGCTCGATCGATGGGATGCCGAACTGAAGGCGCGCGGCATCAATCCCGGCACGAGCGCGGACCTCGCGGTGGCGGCGCTTTTCGTCGCGTTGACGACGTCATCGGCGAATGCATGAAGTCTGCCCGCGCGGACCGGAAATTGGCACGGAACATGTTAGGAAGTTCGCGGTTGAGCGGTCGCATCGGCAATCCGGTGCGACCGCGAGCCTTGCGCGGCTAAAGAGGTGCCCGTCGCGAGTCGAGAGCAAGTCGCTAGTCCCTAGAACCACACATCACTGGAGGAACAGCATGGCCAAGATCAACCGCGTCCTGGTAGGAGAGTCGCTCGTCGGCGATGGCAACGAGGTGGCACACATCGACTTGATCATCGGACCGCGAGGTTCCGCTGCCGAGACCGCGTTCTGCAACGCGCTCACGAACAACAAGGACGGCTTCACGTCGCTGCTCGCCGTGGTTGCGCCGAATCTGCTGACCAAGCCGAACACGATTCTCTTCAACAAGGTGACGATCAAGGGCGCGAAGCAGGCCGTGCAGATGTTCGGCCCGGCGCAGCGCGCGGTGGCGATGGCTGTCGCCGACAGCGTGGAAGGCGGCGTCATTCCCGCCGACGAAGCCGACGACCTGTTCATTTGCGTCGGCGTGTTCATTCACTGGGAAGCGGACAACGACCAGAAGATTCACGACTTCAACTATCAGGCGACGAAGGAAGCGATTGCGCGCGCGGTGGCGGGCGAGCCATCGGCCCAGGATGTAGTATTGAAGAAGGGAACGATGTCGCATCCGTTCTCGCCGAGCTGATTTGTTGTTTGGGGCCGGTGCGTGTGGGTCTTTTGCGTGCCGGCTGTTTTGGCGTTGTTCGTTTCATAACCACGAGGCTCTTCGCATGACCCCACGTTGCTGCGCGTTGTCGGTGCTTCTTTGCCTCTCGCTGATCTCGCCGCTTTCGTTCGCCGCGACAGGCGCGGGTGGCGGGCCGCCGCCGGCGAAGACGCACGATTATCCGACCGAAGGGCGCGTGGAATACGTGCTCGGATGCATGGACGATAACGGGCACGATTTCGCCAACGTGTACAAGTGCTCGTGTGCGATCGACAAGATCGCCAAGGTGCTTACTTATGACGATTACGTCGAGCAATCTACGTTTTCTAAGTACGCTACGTTGGGTGGGGAAGGTGGGGCAGAGTTTCGCGTGGATCGCGCGAAGGCTCAAACCAAAAAGTATCGGGAATTGCAGAGGGATGCTTATAAGGCTTGTGGGATTCAGCAGAAGGCTGCTGCCAAGTGAAGTTCTTTTTGCTTGCGGTTTTCTCTCGCGCTCTTGATTTCGCCGGATCCCGTGATCGTGTCGGTCTATTAGCACTGCCCCTGTGCGGGGCGGCACAGGGGCAACGCTAATAGACCGACGCGAAACCGGGATCCGGCGAAAACCAAAGCCAAAAACCAAAAGCGAAAAAAAACCAAAAACCCATCACCCCGGCACATACCCCCGCCCGATCCAAGCAAGGCTAACAGAACCGCCGCCCCGCACATCGACGCTACGTCGTCGCTCAATCACAACACCCACAGCATCGACATCATCGAACTTGGCTGGCTTGGCCAGCGTAACCCTTACCCAATGCGCACCGAAATCCGCGATAAGCATCTGCGCGATGCGCTCCGCCAGCGCCTCCAGCAACTGCAATCCATGCGACGCAAGCAGCCCGTGAACCGCCTCCCGCACTGCCGCATAGTTGACCGTGTCCTCGATCCGATCCGTCACGCAGGCGCGCAACGACGGCACTCCGATCGCGAGGCTCATCCGCACCGGCTGCGGATCATGCAGCTCGCTCTTGTCGATGCCGATAACCGTCTGCCCCGTCAGTCCCTCGATATAAACGATGTCCATTGCAGCATGCGATAGGGACGCATCAGGTTGCGGCGCAACATACGCAGCTTCGCGGATCGGTTCGAATCGGCCCATATGTTCATCACCGCGCGAATGCGGCCCTTTATAGAAAAGAGACCCGGCGCCAATCGCCGAAT
Organism: Caballeronia sp. ATUFL_F1_KS4A; assembly: GCF_023630905.1. Lineage (NCBI taxonomy): Bacteria > Pseudomonadati > Pseudomonadota > Betaproteobacteria > Burkholderiales > Burkholderiaceae > Caballeronia > Caballeronia sp. ATUFL_F1_KS4A. The sequence continues at coordinate 8,217 of NZ_JALQEB010000032.1, forward strand.
CCATCCGCGAATGGCAAGCAAAAAGCGGGCGCGTTCGCATCACTCTATGCGACTACTTATTGAACCTACGCGCCTAAGGATGTACAGTTTTTGAGAACCGGTCGTTCGGGTCCGCAGACAGCACCTGAAATCTCCCGATCATCCGGCCACGAGGCGCGCCTTCAGGCACGATTGGCCGCAGCGCCAGCGTAAAACACAACAGGTTCGGCGTCGAACGGCCGCGCGAAACGCGCACCGGAATGCGGCGCAACGGAGACTTGCCCCCATGTCGTCACTTGCTGACGTAGACACGCATGTCCGGGAAGTGCTGAACATCGTCAATAATCCGCTGGCCGCGCGCCGCGCCAGCGATTCGGTCGCGCAATCGTGGCTGCGATGCCTCACGGAATTCAGGCTCGATCCAGGCCGCTTCGTCATGCCGCCCGTGCTCGCGCAGCACGAACTCAACGAGCGTCGCGAAGCCGCGAGCGATCTCATCGCGTGCTCGAAGCTCGAAATGACGACGCTCTATCAGCAACTCGCCGATCCTGAACTCGCCGTCGTGCTCGTCGATGCCGATGGCGTCATCGTGCATCAGGTGTCGTCGGTGCCGTTCGGCGAAGCCGTCGCCGCCGACGGCCTGCGCGTCGGCGCGATGTGGAGCGAGCGCGAAGCCGGTACCAACGGCATGGGCACGTGCCTCATCGAGCGCGACTGCATCGCCGTTTGTCAGCACGAGCATTTCTATCCACGCTATACATCGCTCACGTGCTCCGCCGCGCCGATCTTCGATGAACGCGGCACCGTCGTCGGCGTGCTCGATGTCACGAGCCGCTCGAAGCTGTTGCAGCAGCATTCGCTCGTGCTCGTCGGCATGTCGCGGCAGATGATCGAAAATCGTCTGATCGATGCGCGCTACCGGCACGCGAACATGATCCACTTTCATAGCCGGCCCGAGTTCGTCGGCACTCTGCATGCGGGCAAGCTCGCCGTCAGCGACGATGGCGTCGTGCTCGCCGCAAGCCGCAGCGCCCTCTTCCAGCTCGATCTGCGCTCGCCCGCCGAGCTGTGCGGCAAGCGCATCGAGGAAGCGTTCAATGCGTCGCTCGAAGACATGATCGCGCGCAGCATTCGCGGCTCGTTCCATCCGGTGACGGTCTACAGCGCGAAGGCGAACAGCCGCTTCTTCCTCACTGCGCAGACGTCGCGCGAAGGCGCGAAGGGCGCAACGCGCATCCTGATGAACGATCCGGCATCGCGCGATCTGTCCGCGCCCGGCGCGCGCGCCAAAGCGTCGAAGAAGGACGCGCGCGAGCCGGCATCGGCGGGCCGCCTCGACAAGCTCGCGCATCTGGAGTTCGGCGATCCGCGCATGGCCTCGCAGATTCAACTCGCGGCGCGCGTGATCCAGCGGAAGATCCCGATCATCTTGCGCGGCCAGACAGGCACCGGCAAGGAAGTCTTCGCCAATGCGCTGCACAGCATCAGCCCTAACGGAACCGGTGCGTTCGTCGCGGTGAATTGCGCATCGCTGCCGGAGAATCTGATCGAAAGCGAACTGTTCGGATATCGCGCGGGTGCGTTCACCGGCGCGCAGCGTGAAGGCCGTCGCGGCAAGATCGTGCAGGCGAACGGCGGCACCCTTTTCCTCGATGAAATCGGCGACATGCCGCTTGCCTTGCAAGCGCGTCTTCTGCGCGTGCTCGAAGAACACGAGGTCACGCCGCTCGGCGCGGAAACGACGGTGAAGGTGGACTTTCAGCTCATCAGTGCGAGCCACCGCAATCTCGTCGAGCTCGTGCAAACGGGCATGTTCCGCGAGGACCTGTATTACCGGCTGAACGGTATCGAGATCAATCTGCCGCCGCTGCGCGAACGCGCCGATGCGCTCGCGCTCATCGGCCATATTCTCGAGACCGAAGCCGAAGAACCGCCCGCGCTTTCCGCCGAAGCGAAGCAGGCGCTCTTGAACTATCCGTGGCCGGGCAATATCCGCCAGTTGCGGCATGTGCTGCAGATGGCGATCGCACTCTGCGACGGCCCCGAGATTCGCTGCGCGCATCTGCCGCCAGAGATCGCGAACGGCGTCGCGCCGGTCACGCAAACCGCCGCACGCACGCCGATAACCGCAGCGCCGCATCTCGCCGACGATGCCGATACGTCGTCGCTCAACGCGATCCAGGTCAAGGAGCGCGAGACCGTGCTTCAGTTGCTCGACGAGCATCGCTGGAACGTGAGCAATGTCGCGAAGGTGCTCGGCATCAGCCGCAATACGCTGTATCGCAAGATGCATCGTCTGCATATCCGGCTGTCGCACGATACGCCGGGCGCATCCGACGCATGACGCAACCCACGCCCGCCCGCCGGCTCGACGAGTTCAAGCCCGACGCGCGCTTTGCGTGGTGCGTGACGGGCTCGGGCCATATGCTCGAGGAATCGATCGCGCTCGCACGGCAGCTTCCGGGCGTCGATCTGTTTCTCTCGTCTGCCGGCGAGGAAGTGCTGCCGCTCTACGGCTGGACCGTCGCGAAACTGCGCGAGCACTTCAAGGTGTTGCGCGACAACAGCGCGAGCAGCGTGCCCGTCGGTATGATCTATAACGGCGAATATCACACGGTCGTGATCGCGCCCGCGACGAGCAACACCGTCGCCAAATGCGCGTTCGGCATCTCCGACACCCTGCCCACCAATCTCTATGCGCAAGCCGGCAAGCAATGCGTGCCGGGCATCGTGTTCGCATGCGATACCGCGCCCTCCGTCATCACGCACGCCCCGCACGAATGGGTCGAAGTGAGGCCGCGCGCGATCGAGTTCGAGAACGTCGAGCGGCTCGCGCGCTTCGCGCATACCACGGTGGCCCGCTCGCTCGACGATCTCAAAGCCGCGCTCGATCAACGCCTGGCGGACCTGAAGCTCGCATGGAACACATCGTCTTCCTGACGGGACGGCTCGCGGAGCCGAGCCTTCGGCAAGTGCTCGAAAGCATCGCGCCTGCGGCCGCAGGATCGCCGTTCACATGGGAAGTGCGCGAGATCGGCCTTCAGGTCGCGGGCCTGATGACCGCCGACATGATCCGCCGGCGCGTCGCGACGCCCTTGGGCGAAGGCACGACTCGCATGATCGTGCCCGGCCGATGCCGCGGCGATCTCGACGCCCTCACCGCGCATTACGGCGTGAAGGTCGAGCGCGGTCCCGAAGAGGTGAAGGACTTGCCGCAATTCTTCGGACGCGAGGCGCGGCATGTCGATCTGTCGCGCTACGAGACGGAGATATTCGCGGAGATCGTCGATGCGCCGCGTCTCGATCTCGACGGCATCGCGGCGCGCGCGCGCGAATACAAGCGGCAAGGCGCGGATGTAATCGATATCGGCTGTCTGCCGGAAACGCCGTTTGCTCATCTCGAGGACGCGGTCGCGATGCTTAAAGAGCAAGGCTATCGCGTGAGCGTCGATTCGATGCGTGAAGAGGAACTCGTGCGCGGCGGGCGCGCGGGCGCGGACTATGTGATGAGCCTCAACGTCGATACGCTATGGATAACTGATGAAATTGCGTCGACGCCGATACTCGTGCCGCGCGAGCCCGCGGACGTCGCATCGCTCGATGCCGCAATCGATGTGATGACGAGGCGCGGCCGCGCCTTTCTCGCCGATCCGATTCTCGATCCGATTCCGTTCGGGCTCGCGGCGTCCATCGCGCGTTACGTGTCGTTGCGCGAGCGTCATCCCGAAGTGCCGATCATGATGGGCGTCGGCAATGTGACCGAGCTGACCGAGGCCGACACGAGCGGCATCAACGCAGTGTTGTTCGGCATGGCGGCGGAATTGCGCATCGCCGCCGTGCTGACGACGTCGGTCAGCCTGCACGCGCGCCGCGCCGTTCGCGAAGCCGATGTCGCGCGTCGCGTGATGCACGCCGCGCGCGAAACGCAGACGCTGCCCAAAGGCATATCCGCCGATCTGTCCGCGCTGCACGCAAAGCGGCCGTTTCCGTACGATGCCGAAGAGATCGCCGCATTCGCCGCCGCCGTGCGCGATCCGAATTTTCGCGTGCAAGTATCGGCGGACGGCATACATGTCTATAACCGCGACGGGCATCACGTCGCCGTCGATCCGTTCGCGCTCTATCCCGCGCTGAAGATCGAAAACGATGGCGGGCACGCGTTCTACCTCGGCGTGCAGCTCGCGCGCGCGGAAATCGCGTGGCAGCTGGGCAAGCGCTTCGATCAGGATGAGCAACTCGATTGGGGATGCGAAGTCGATCGGCCCGATGAAGACCTGATGGCGTGGCATGCGCCCGGCAGCACAAAAAAGACAAGCTAAGGCTTCCATTTGATCGAGCAGCCGAGCGCGGGATATTGCGCTTCGGGCGCTTCGCCGTTTATCGCTACTGCGCGCATCGCTTCGAAGAGATCGCGGCGCGCATCGGGCAAAGCCTGCTTGCGCGACGCATCGATTCGGCCGCGATAGTTCAGGCGCAATTCGCGGTCGAAGCCGAAGCACTCCGGCGTGCAGACCGCGCCATACGCGCGCGCGATTTCCTGCGTTTCGTCGTGCAGATACGGAAACGGCAGGTTCCATTCTTCGGCGACCGCGATCATGCGATCGAAGGCGTCGTCGGTGTAGACGGCCGCATCGTTCGAATTGATGCCTGCCACGTTGACGCCGATTTCATGCAACGCGCGCGCATCGCGGATCAGGTTCGGCATCGCGGCCTTCACGTAGGGACAGTGATTGCACATGAAGACGATCACGAGGCCGTTCTCACCCTTCAGAGAATGAGGTGTGTGCATGCTGCCGTCGGTCGCGGGGAGCACGAAACGGGATGCGATCGCGCCGAGTTCGGCAGTCGGTGATTCGGTAGGCATGATGACATCGCTCCAAAAAGGTTGCTCGAACTATTCAATGGTTGACTGCAAATAGCCTAAAATGCGGTTCCGCTAACAACATGAACTACAGCGTAATCCTTAGTTTTTTGTACTTCGCATCCGCCGTTGAACATTTCTCCACGCCTTTAAGCCTTCGCGCAGCTCTCCTTTCAACGGAGCGGCGCCGCCATCATGCAAGTCATCAGTCTTTTTCTTCACCCCTCCCGCGCAGCGCTCGACAATCATCGACACTATGCCGCCTTGCATGGGTATCGCCATATCGTCATCGACGCGGCAGACATCTATCGGAACGCGCCGGCGCAATGGCTCTTCAAGTACGAGTCGCTGCTCTCCGAAATGCACCGCGCCGAAGAGGGCGAGATCGTTTTGTTGCTGAGCGAGAACGCTGCGATCGTCGAGCCGGTGCCGCTCGACTTCGTGCTCGGCGAACGCGACTGGCTGCTCACCCGTATCAAGGACGTGCGGCCTCAACCCGATGTTCAAATCTGGCGCAACACGGATCGGGTGCGCGCCGAGCTGCTGAAAGTCGTGAATCGCTGCCGGTTCGGATCGCCTATACCGCCAATCGAAACCGACCTGCTCGATGCCTTCGATGCATGCACGTTTCCTCGCGTTTGCGGTAACGCGCGGAACCCGATCTACGCGGTGCTCGCCGCCAGTGGCCCCCTCATGCCCGTATGGCCGCGGTTTCGCGTATTCGCGCTCGCTATCGCGGAAGAGCACGCCGATCTCTCGCGAACATGCGTGCATCCCCGGCTGCGGGAAGCGCTCATCGAGCATCTCAATGCACATCGCAACAACCATGCGCGTGCGTTCGAGGACGGCGCATCCGATGAAAGCACGATGACGGCCATGAGCACCTGCAATCCCGGACGGCCCGTGTCGATCACGACCGTCTACACGCCAGAGGCAGCGATCTACGGACGCATCGCAGAAGCGAACCTGCGTGAGTATTGCGAACGTCATGGCTATACCTTGTACGTGCATCGCGAGGTTCCGCGCCGCATCGCCGAACGCCTGCCGATGCGCGGCAATTGGGTCAAGCCTTTCCTGCTGCGCGAAAACCTCCCGCATCACGAATGGGCTTTCTGGCTCGACGCCGACACGCTCGTCAACGATCTCGACCGGCCGCTCGAGTCTTTCTGCAGCAGCCGCGATCTCGTTCTTGCGCGCGATGTCGGCACCTGGATTTTCAATTCAGGCGTGATGGGCTTTCGCCGCACGCCTGCGAATGCCGCGCTACTCGATCGGGTCATCGCAAGCGTCGAGAACGTCGATGACAAGCAAAGTCTCGTATCGGGCGGCGGGGATCAATGGCATTTCAATTGCGCGGTCTCGGAGCAGGCATCGTTGGGCAGCGAAGACATATGCAGCCTCGTTGACATCAACACGCCGTGGGGCTTTCGTGTGCCGTCGAGCTTTCTCGTTCACTATCACGGCATGTCGCCGCAGATGCGGGCGCTGCTCATGTCGTACGATCTTCGATTGCGCAGGGCCGAGATGGAACATGCGGGGATGGCTGTCGGTGATTCGGTAGGCATGAAATAGGTCCCAATTGTTTCGATTGGCGGTTTGGCATATTGGTGGGGCGATTGCACTCGGATAGCATCGAAGTTCTCCTTAACTATCCGAGGACACGAGTATATTTTCAGTGTCGAAGAAGCGCAGAAGGATCTGCCTAAAGCCGCCCGTCTCACCGAGCGGCGCTCCTCTCAGTGATACCGCTTCGCCATCGCCTCGAGTCCCATCGGCCTGATGCGATCCGCGTGTCCCGCGCAGCCGAACGCCTCGAACCGCTCGACGCATAAATCCCGCGCCGCCGCCGTCGCCGCCTTCAGCGCATGCCTCGGATCGAACTCCGACTTCGCCGACGCCATCGCGCGCCGCATCGCGCCGGTCATCGCGAGCCGGATATCCGTATCGATGTTCACCTTGCGCACGCCGTTCGCGATGCCGCGCCGAATTTCATCGACGGGCACGCCGAACGTCGCCGGTATCTCGCCGCCATGCTCGCGGATGATCGCGAGCCATTCCTGCGGCACTGACGACGAACCGTGCATCACGAGATGCGTATCCGGAATGCGCGCGTGAATCTCGGCGATGCGGTCGATCGCGAGAATATCGCCGGTTGGCTGGCGGCTGAACTTGTAAGCGCCGTGCGACGTGCCGATGGCGATCGCGAGCGCATCGATGCCCGTCGCCTCGACGAACGCGCGCGCTTCGTCGGGATCGGTCAGCAGGCGATCGTGACTCAGCGCGCCTTGTGCGCCGACGCCGTCCTCGTCGCCGGCGCGCCCCGTCTCCAGCGATCCGAGACAACCCAGCTCGCCCTCCACCGACACGCCCACCGAATGCGCCGCCTCGACGACGCGCCGGCTCACGTCCACGTTGTAGTCGTATTCCGCGGGCGTTTTCTGATCGGGCATGAGCGAGCCGTCCATCATCACGGAGGTGAAGCCCGAACGAATCGCCTGCTGGCAAACCGACGGGCTCGCGCCGTGATCCTGATGCAGCACCACCGGAATATCCGGATGCGCCTCGACCGCCGCCAACACCAGATGCCGCAGATACGGCTCGCCCGCATACTTGCGCGCGCCCGCCGACGCCTGCAGGATGACCGGGCTTCTCGTCGCCTCGGCCGCCTGCATGATCGCGTGGACCTGCTCCATGTTGTTGACGTTGAACGCGGGCACGCCGTAACCGTGCTCCGCCGCGTGATCCAGCAACTGCCTCAATGCGATGAAAGCCATCGTGATGTCTCCATGCAAAACGCGAAAATCATGCGGCCACGCGGCGCGCTTCGTCGACGAGCGCATCGGTCGTCACGCCGAAGTGCGCGAACAGTTCGCTGGCGGGCGCCGATTCACCGAAGCGATCGATGCCGATCACGCCGCCATTCAGCCCGACGTACTGCCGCCAGAACGCCGTGACGCCCGCTTCGATCGCGACACGCGGCACGCCTTCGGGCAGCACGCGTTCGCGCCACGCGTTGCACTGGCGATCGAACACGGTCGTCGAAGGCATCGACACGACGCGCGCGAGAATGCCCTCTTTCTTCAGCGGCTCGACGGCGGCGAGCGCAAGCGCGACTTCCGAGCCGGTCGCGATCAACACGACGCGGCGCGCATCGCGCTCGCAAGTCGAAGGCCAGTCGGCGAGCACGTAGCCGCCGCGCTCGATGCCGTCGATCTGCGCTTCGTCGCGCGGCACGAACGGCAAAGTCTGCCGCGACAACAGCAGACACGAAGGCCGGTCGCGCTCGATCGCGCCGATCCACGCCTGCATCGTCTCGACCGTATCGCACGGACGCCACACGTCGAGGCCCGGAATCATGCGCAGCGTCGCGGCGTGTTCGATCGGCTGATGCGTCGGGCCATCCTCGCCGAGTCCGATGGAATCGTGCGTGAAAACGAACACCGTTCGCGTCTTCATCAGCGCGGCCATGCGCAGCGCATTGCGCGAATAGTCGGAGAACGTCAGAAACGTGCCGCCGAACGGCAGATACCCGCGATGCAGCGCAACGCCGTTCAGCACCGCGCTCATGCCGAACTCGCGCACGCCGAAGTGGATGTAGTTGCCCTTCTCCGGCGCGGCGCTTACATCGACCGCGTCCTTCCAGCGCGTGAGATTCGAGCCGGTCAAGTCGGCCGAACCGCCGAGCAGTTCGGGCAACGCGCGCGCCAGTCCTTCGATCGCGAGTTGCGACGCCTTGCGGGTCGCGATGCTCTGTCGCGCGCGATCCGCATCGCGCACGAGCGTATGCGCCGTGTCGCGCCAGTTCGCGGGCAACGCGCCGCGCACGCGCCGCTCGAATTCGGCGGCCTCGCCCGGAAACACGCGGCGATACGCACCGAAGCGACGATTCCAGTCGTCCTGCGCCGCCGCGCCCGCCTCGCGCGCGTCCCACAGCGCGCGTATCGGCGATGGGATCTCGAACGGCGGATGCATCCAGCCGAGCGCGTGCCGCGTCGCTTCCACTTCGTCGGCGGGAAGCGGCGCGCCGTGCACATCGTGCGTGCCGGCCATCTTCGGCGCGCCGAGGCCGATCACCGTCTTGCAGCAGATCAGCGTCGGCCGGTCCGACTCGCGCGCGAGCTGCAACGCATGCGATACGTCGTCGACATCGTGGCCGTCCACCGCGCGCACGACATGCCAGCCGTACGATTCGAAGCGCTTCGGCGTATCGTCGGTGAACCAGCCGTCGACGTGGCCATCGATGGAAATGCCGTTGTCGTCGTAAAGCACGGTGAGCTTGTTCAGCCGCAACGTGCCCGCAAGCGACGCCGCTTCGTGCGACACGCCTTCCATCAGACAGCCGTCGCCCGCGAAAACATACGTGCGATGGTCGACGATCTCATGCCCCGGCCGATTGAACTCGCGCGCGAGCAAGGTTTCGGCAAGCGCCATGCCGACTGCGTTCGTCAGCCCTTGCCCGAGCGGTCCGGTCGTCGTTTCGACGCCGGGCGTCACGCCGAATTCCGGATGTCCGGGCGTCTTGCTGCCCATCTGCCGGAAGCGCTTGATCTCGTCGATGGACAAGTCATAGCCGCTCAGATGCAGCAACGCATAGAGCAGCATCGAGCCGTGCCCGTTCGACAGCACGAAGCGGTCGCGATCGGGCCAGTCGGGATCGGCGGGATTATGTTTCAGATGACGTCCCCATAACGCGACCGCGATCTCCGCCATGCCCATCGGCATGCCGGGATGACCGGAGTTGGCCTGGCTCACGGCATCGACGGCGAGCATGCGCAACGCGTTCGCCATCTGCCGCGTGTCGGGTGAGCGATGAAGTCGGGGCAATGCTTCAGCGACGGCATTCATGTGATGCCTCCTTGGATGCGATGATGAGAAACCTTTCATGCGCGCGCGCGCCGGTCGCGTAGCTGCAGGATCATCGGCGTGAAGATGAGCTGCATCGCGAGACCCATCTTGCCGCCGGGCACGACGATCACATTCGGCCGCGACATGAACGAGTCGTGCAGCATCGTCAACAGATACGGAAAGTCGATGCCCTTCGGCTTCGCGAAGCGGATCACGACGAAGCTCTCGTCGGGCTGCGGAATCTCGCGCGACGTGAACGGGTTCGACGTATCCACGGTCGGCACGCGCTGGAAATTCACATGCGTGCGCGAGAATTGCGGGCAGATGTAGTTCACGTAATCGGGCATGCGGCGCAGGATCGTATCGACGACGGCTTCATGCGAGTAACCGCGCATCGTCTGATCGCGATGCAGCTTCTGAATCCATTCGAGATTGATGATCGGCACCACGCCGACGAGCAAGTCCGCATGACGCGCGATATCGACCTTGTCGGTGACGGCTGCGCCATGCAGGCCTTCGTAGAACATCATGTCCGTGCCGGGCGTGACGTCTTCCCATGGCGTGAAGGTGCCCGCTTCCTGCTTGTAATGCACGGCTTCGCCTTCATCGTGCACGTAGTGGCGAAACTTGCCGCCGCCGGTTTCGCCGTAGGTATCGAACAGCGTTTCGAGTTCAAGCAGCAGATTCGCTTCCGGCCCGAAGTGGCTGAAGTTGACGAGACCGTCGCGTTCGCTCTGCTTCATCGCTTCGCGCATGCCGAGGCGATCGTATCGATGGAACGCATCGCCTTCGACGATCTGCGCGTTGATTTTTTCGCGCCTGAAGATATGCGTGAAGCTCTTCATGACGGTGGTGGTGCCGGCGCCGCTCGAACCGGTCACTGCAACGATCGGATGTTTGACTGACATGCGCTTGTCTCCCTGAATGTAATCGATGAGCGCCGTTTCAGATGCGGGATCAGGCTTCCGTTTCCGGCAGGAACAGCGAGCGCTCCTTGAACAAGGGCGACGTGAACGGCTTGTCCTCGCCGCGATCGTATTCGCCGTGATAGCGCTGAATGCGGTCCACTTCGTTGCGTGAGCCGAGTATCACGGGCACGCGTTGATGCAGCGCTTTCGGCTCGACATCGAGAATGCGTTCGCGCCCGGTGATCGACAGCCCGCCCGCCTGCTCGACGAGAAAGCTCATCGGGCTGGCTTCATACAGGAGACGCAGGCGGCCTTCCATCGCTGGCGTCTTGAAGTCGCGCGGATACATGAACACGCCGCCGCGCATGAGGATGCGATGCACTTCCGCGACCATCGATGCGATCCAGCGCATGTTGAAGTCCTGCGCGCGGCATCCGGTGCGGCCGTCCTTGCATTCCTGCACGTAGCGGCGCACGGGGGGTTCCCAGAACCGCTCGTTCGATGCGTTGATCGCGAACTCGCACGAATCCTCGGGAATGCGAATATCGGAATGCGTGAGCACGAAGTTGCCGACATCGCGTTCGAGCGTGAAGCCGTGCGTGCCATTGCCGACGGAGAGCACGAGCATCGTCGACGGGCCGTAGATCGCATAGCCTGCCGCAACCTGCTCGCGGCCCGGACGCAGAAACGCTGCATCGTTGGGCGCGTCGCTTTCGTCGCTCGCGCGCCTCAACACCGAGAAGATCGATCCGACTACGCCGTTGATATCGATGTTGGACGAGCCATCGAGCGGATCGAACGCGAGCAGATACTCGCCACGCGGATACGGCTCGGGAATCGCGTAGACGTCGTCCATTTCTTCCGACACCATGCCCGCGAGCAGACCGTCCCATTCGCAATGCTGCAGGAAGATATCGTTGGTCACGAGGTCGAGCTTCTTTTGTTCCTCGCCATGCGTATTGATCGATTGTGCCGAGCCGTGCTGTCCGCTCAACGCGCCGCGCGTCAATGCGGCCGCGATCGTCTTGATCGATGCGGCCACGTCGATCAACAGCGCGGAGAGTCCGCTCGCCGCCTCGGGTCCGGGCTTGCGGTCGAGCGTGTCGATCAGGAACTTCGATAAGGTCGTGCGTCCATCCTGCATCGCGTTCTCCTTCGAGTTATGAATCGGTGAACACGCGGCTCGCGCGGATATCGCTGGCGTCGAGTTGCATCAGCGCGTTGGCATCGGCGACACCGTTGCCGCTTTCGGCCGCGGCGAACAGCCGGTTCGCCTGACGCAGTCGCGCGCGATCCAGCGCATTGCGCACCGAACGCGCGTTGGCGAAGTTCGGCTGTCTGATGCGATGCGCGAGATAGTCTTCGAAGGCGCATCGCGCGGCGTCGTCGAAGCGGTAGTGCATGTCGCGCAGCATGTGCTCGGCGATTTGCAGAAGCTCGCCGGGCGCGTAGTCCGGAAATACGAGGTGATGCGCGATGCGCGAACGAAAGCCCGGGTTGCTATGAAAGAACGTCTCCATGCGCGACTCGTATCCCGCGAGGATCACGACGAGGTCGTCGCGCTGGTTCTCCATCGTTTGCAGCAGGATTTCAATGGCTTCCTGTCCGTAGTCGCGTTCGTTTTCCGGGCGATACAGGTAATAGGCCTCGTCGATGAAGAGCACGCCGCCCATCGCACGCTTGAGCACTTCGCGCGTTTTGGGCGCGGTATGGCCGATGTACTGGCCGACGAGATCGTCGCGTGTCACCGAGACGAGATGATTGCGGCGGATATAGCCCAGGCGATGCAGCACTTGCGCCATGCGCAGCGCAACCGTGGTCTTGCCGGTTCCGGGATTGCCCGAGAAGCACATGTGCAGCGTGGGCGCACCCGATGCGATACCGAGTGTCTCGCGGGCGCGCTCCACGAGCAGATGGGCGGCGATCTCGCGGATGCGCGTCTTGACCGGCGCGAGGCCGATGAGATCGCGGTCCAGTTCCGCCAGTACTTCGCCGATGCGCGATTCGCGATAGAGCGCCATCAGGTCGGCGTGCATCGCTTTCGCTTGCGGCGCTTCTTCGAGCGTGGCTTCGGCGTTCATGGTCGGTGTTCCTCATCAATAACGCTCGCCGCTCGGGCGATCGGTTGCGTAGGTGCGGATCGCATAGCGCTGGATGCGGCTTCTGTCGTCCTGGCGTTCGAGTCGGAAGCCTCGTTCTTCCGCTGGGCGATTCACCATGAACGAGAGGCGCATCGTTTCGAATCCGCGGACGGAGTCGAAGGCGTTCACCTTGATGTAGTGGTTCGGATACGTCTTGCGGCATTCGTTCACTTCCATCAGCACGCCGGCGGCATCGTGGAGGTCGAACATGGGGAGGCCCCACATTTCCCAATACGTATTCCTTGGATGGGGATCGTCGGTGTATTCCACCGAGCAGGCCCAGCCTTGCTCTAACGCGTAATTGATCTGTGCGGATATTTCTTCGTCGGTTAATGGTGGCAGGAAGGAGAATGTTCCTTGGGTGATGTTCATTTCGGCATCCTTAGGTTGATTGGTTCATGCTGCTTCTATGAAATCCTGTGTTCGCGGCGGTCTATTAGCGTTGCCCCTGTGCGGGGCGGCAGTCACTTTCTTTGCTGCTGCAAAGAAAGTAACCAAAGAAAGCAGCTTCCGATACGCCCGCGGTCACACGCAATTTGGGTAGTCCTCTCGTCCATCGTGGGCTGCCTAAAGAGTGCCCTCATAGGCCCCATCGTGCTTGGCTCGCGCACGGTCCGTCTCATCGCACCACACAACAAACCGGTTCAGCACCAAATAGCTCCAGCCCGCTGCGCGGCCGACCGGTCAAGCGGGGAGGCATGCGCTTCTTCACTAACGCCTCCATCTCACTGCACTTGCCTCACGTTGGTTTCCCTTGCGGACCCGGCGGCAGCGCGTAGCGCTGTGCCGAAGCTGTTTCGTGCTGAACCAGTGTCCTCAACACCTTCGGGCGGCAGACCGTGCGCGATCCAAGCCCGGTTAGTCCTTCGAGGGCACTCTTTAGGCGAGTGCCGCCTGGGACGAGAGAACTACCCAACGTGCGTGTGACCGCGGGCCTGAAAAGCTGCTTTCTTTGCCTACTTTCTTTGCAGCAGCAAAGAAAGTGAGTGCCGCCCCGCACAGGGGCAGTGCTAATAGACCGACACGAACACGGGATCCGGCGACAACAACAACAACAACAACAACAAACCTCTTAAACCCCCGCCGTAGCAGTAACAGCAAAATCCGGCGTATCCGTCGACGCATAGTTGAAAGTGACATCGCGCCAGGTATCGAGCGCCTGCTGCAACGGCGTACACCTCCGCGCGGCGGTTTCAAGAATATCGGGGCCTTCACGAGCAATATCCCGCCCTTCATTCCGCGCTTTCACCATGGCTTCGAGCGCGACGCGATTGGCCGTCGCCCCGGCCTGAATCCCTTGCGGATGTCCAATCGTCCCGCCGCCGAATTGCAGAATGCAGTCATCCCCAAAGAGATCGAGCAACTGATGCATCTGCCCTGCGTGAATCCCGCCCGATGCCACCGGCATCACCTTGCGCAACCCCGCCCACGGTTGATCGAAGAAAATTCCTCGCGACAGATCAGGCTCATTGCGCGCCTCGCGGCACACGTTGTAATAGCCCTGCACCGACAACGGATCGCCTTCCAGCTTGCCGACGGCAGTGCCCGCATGAGCATGATCGACGCCCGCCATCCGCAGCCACTTCGCGATCACGCGAAACGAGATGCCATGATTGCGCTGCCGCGTATAAGTCCCATGTCCCGCGCGATGCAGATGCAGGATCATGTCGTTGCGACGCGCCCACTTCGACATCGACTGAATAGCGGTCCAGCCGATCACGAGATCGATCATCACGATGCACGACCCGAGCTCCTTCGCGAATTCCGCGCGCTCGTACATGTCTTCCATCGTGCCGGCCGTCACGTTCAGATAGTGACCCTTCACTTCGCCGGTCTCGGCTTGCGCGCGGCTCACCGCTTCCATCGCGAAGAGGTAACGATCGCGCCAGTGCATGAACGCCTGCGAATTGATGTTCTCGTCGTCCTTCAGAAAATCGAGCCCGCCTTTCAAGCCTTCGTACACGACGCGCCCATAGTTCTTTCCCGACAAGCCGAGCTTCGGCTTCACGGTCGCACCGAGCAGCGGACGTCCGTATTTATCGAGCCGCTCGCGTTCGACGACGATGCCCGTCGGCGGTCCCTGAAACGTCTTCAGATACGCAACGGGAATACGCATGTCTTCGAGCCGCAGCGCCTTCAACGGCTTGAAGCCGAACACATTGCCGATGATCGACGCCGTCAGGTTCGCGACCGATCCCTCTTCGAAAAGATCGAGTTCGTACGCGATGTAAGCGAAGTACTGCGGCTCGTCGGCGCGCGCATTCGGCACCGGTTCGACGCGATACGCCTTCGCGCGGTACATGTCGCATGCAGTGAGACGGTCGGTCCACACGACCGTCCATGTCGCCGTCGACGATTCGCCCGCCACGGCCGCAGCCGCTTCCTCCGGCTCGACACCCGCTTGCGGCGTGATGCGAAAGAGCGCGATGACGTCGGTGTCCTTCGGCGTGTAATCGGGCTGCCAGTAGCCCATCTCGCGATACTTCATGACGCCGGCCGCATAGCGCGAGCGCGGATCGGACGGATTGCGCACCGCCTCGACGGCGGCCTTGCTGAAGTCGTTCATTCCGTTTCCTCGACAGTGAGATGAGAGTGGCGTCGCGGTGCTGCTCGAAGCGATCGCCGCTTGTGAACCGCGCCCTGCTGTCATTGCAGAGTAAGCACGCGTCGCACAGAAAGGAATTCACGAATTACTTGCCCGGGCTTAAGCGATGCCTTAGTCGGGAATAGCCCTGATGCGTTTATGAACGAAGCAATGGGACACTGTGTTCTGATTTCGTCACAGTCGGCGCGCATGATGAGCGAGCCGCGCTCTTCGGCATCCGCTTCATGTCATTGGCATGGCGCTTGCATCGTCGAAGGGCCGGCCCCCTCCCGGCCGCCAGGCGGATTCGTCCGCATCGGCAAATCATCGAAGCGGTATCGAGGCATCAACCCGACTCATCTGGAGGAACGCCCATGCAATGGACTACGCCGAGCTTCACCGATATGCGTTTTGGTTTTGAAATCACGATGTATATCGCCACCCGCTAAACGCGGACCGAACCCGCACGAAGCCGCATCGAAGCGATGGCGGCTCTTTCGTGCGGCTACGAATACTTTCGCCGACCATCATGATTTACGAGACCATCGTCACGACCGCGGATCGCGATGGCCGGCCGCATATCGCGCCGATGGGCGTGCGCTTCGAAGAGGGCCTCGCGATTCTTGCGCCGTTCCGTCCGTCGACGACGCTCGATAACGTCATCGCGACGAAGAGCGCCGTCATCAATCTGACGACGGACGTGCGCGTGTTCGCGGGCTGCGTGACGGGCATTGCGCGCGACTGGCCGACGGTTGCCGCGAGCACGGTGCCAAGCGTGCGGCTCGCATCGACGCTCGCGCATATCGAGCTGCGTCTCGCCGAACTTCTCGATGACGAAGCGCGCCCGACGTTGCGCATGGAATGTGTGCATCGCGAGACGCATGCGCCGTTTCCGGGCTTCAATCGCGCGCAGGCGGCGGTTGTCGAAGGCGCGATTCTCGTGAGCCGGCTGTTCATGTTGCCGCCTGAAAAGGTGGATAGCGAGGTGGCGTATTTGCGGATCGCCATCGACAAGACTGCGGGCGACGCCGAGCGCGAGGCCTGGCAATGGCTTTTGCAGGCGATCGAGGCGCATCGCGCGAAGGCTGTGAGCTGACGCGTTTTCCGTAGCCATCCCTCTGGAGTTTCGACGATGACCGCATTGCTCGCGAGCGTCCGCTCGGCCGACGAAGCCTTCGATGCGGCGGACGCCGGCGCCGAACTGATCGACCTGAAGGAGCCGGGCGCGGGCGCGCTGGGCGCTGTTGCGATCGGCGATATCGCGCGTATCGTGGGGGCGTTGCGTGCGCGGTATGCGGTGCGGCCGATCAGCGCGACCATCGGCGATTTGCCCAACGATGCGCTCGACGAGATGACCGCGCGCGTGCTCGATGTCGCGGCTACGGGCGTCGATTATGTGAAGGTCGGGGTGTCGCCCGGGGCGGGCGCTTTTGCGTGCTTGCGGCATCTGGCGAGCTTGCCGGCGGCTGTCGTGCCGGTGTTGTTATCCGACGATGGCGTGGATCGCGAACTGGCCGCGCTTGCGGCGCAACTGGGTTTTGTGGGCATCGTGTTCGATACGGCGAGCAAGGACGGGCGCACGTTGTTCGATTGCGTCGATGTGGGGGCGCTTGCTTCCTGCATCGGCGATGCGCGCAAGCGGGGGACGATGATTGCCGTCGCCGGGTCTCTGCGTTGGGACGATCTCGACAGGATTCGTTTGCTCGCGCCGGATATTGCCGGGTTTCGTGGGGCTCTTTGCGATGAGCGCGATGGACGTACTGGGAGGCTTGATCCGCTTCGCGTCGAGAAGTGGGTTCGGGCTTTGCATCTTGCTCGTTGAGCGTCTGTTATTCGGGGGCTTTTTCGCAGGATCCCGGTTTCGCGTCGGTCTATTAGCGTTGCCCCTGTGCGGGGCGGCACTCACTTTCTTTGCTGCTGCAAAGAAAGTAAGCAAAGAAAGCAGCTTTTCAGGCCCG